>JAGBZM010000064.1 GCA_017628235.1 Lentisphaeria bacterium
ACGGTTTTGACGGTGTATGAACCCATCAGCCAGTGAAGGACGTCGATATCGTGCGAACCTTTTTGCAGCAGCAGACCGTTGGAGTATTTTCTTTCAGAATGCCAATCACGGAAATAGGTATCTCCGCCGTAGTTGATAAAATGGCGGCACCAGGCACACTGGACTTCGCCGATTTTACCGGAATCGATGATCTCTTTCATTTTGCGGATGACCGGCATGAAGCGCATATTGTGACCGACATACAGTTTTTTGTTGTTCTGCATGGCACTGCGCAGGATATTTTCGCAGCCTTCAGCAGTGATGGCCAGCGGTTTTTCCAGATAGACATGCTTACCGGCTTCGAGGGCGGCGCACGCCATTTCTTCATGGAGGAAGTCCGGCGTGATGATAAAGACCGCATCGATTTCCGGTTGTGCCAGCAGTTCTTTGTAATCGGTGAAGGTTTTGGCTTCCGGGAAGCGTTTGGCAAAAGCATCCAGTACTTCAGAATTGACATCTGCTCCGGCAACGATTTCGTACCCCTCTTCCGGGATGTGGTTGTTATCCTGGAAAACGCCGCCGCGTCCTCCGACTCCGATGATTCCGAATTTTGTAGTTCCCATTTTTACAGCACCTATTTTTCATTATTGATATCTCGGCAATTCAACAAAGTTCTTATCATTGACATACAATGAATTCGGTTTGCCGGTCGAATTACAATGTTTGTCTTCAGGGTCCCGCCAGCGGTTACGTTCCAACTCCAACAATTTTTCCGGAATCAGCCCCTCTGCATGCCCGTCGAGAAACATTGTATTCATCATCCCGTTGTGAACTAAAGCCGGATTGCTGCCGTGCCCCATATCGTTTGCCCGGTAATAAGCCAAACCGGCATCGATCATCGCATATTGAGTCATGTTAGTGCTGTCAGATGCATCAATCACATACATTATCCCCGATGCATTCTGAACTTTTTTCAAAGCTATGTAAACATATCCTTTACCGTCAATATGGTTATAACGCATTCCATAAGTCCGTTCTCTCCACCCCGGAGTAGTTCCGCTTTTTGAATTAGCGATCGCCGGACAGCGGTAAACTTCTTTATTTCCCGGATCGGCAACCGTCGGATCACCCGGCAGCAAATTTTCCGATGTCAACATTTGTGACCAATATTTTGACGGCCCGGAATTGTAGGCTCCCGGCAGAAATCCGTCGTAATTGTCGCTGTACATCATTATAGCGGTACCGACCTGCTTCAGGCGCGAAATGCAATCCGCTGCCAAACCGCGCTGACGGGCAGAGTTGAGTGCAGGCAGCAGGATCGCCGCCAAAATCGCAATAATGGCGATAACCACAAGCAATTCGATCAAGGTGAAGCTGAGCAGCTTCACCGGCCTGCAGGCCGGAACATTTCCATTTTCTGTTATTTTTGACATCATTCCGTCTCCCTTCTTGTAATCTTTTGTGACTTGCTCCCAAGTGGACATTTCTCTCAGGATACCGGGTTAATATATATCTGAATCAAATACTTTTCAAATATATTTATGTGACAATAAATTATACTTTTGTTGCAGCTAAACTAAAAACAGATTCCCGAAAAACACGTTTTTTCACCGGAACAGCTTGACGGCGGATGATTGGTGTGTTATATTATTCGCAGTGATTGCCGGACTTGCCGGAAATATTTGAAAACCACTGTTTGAAAGTCAATGGAATAAAACAGATGCCGCGTTATTTACTGTGTCACTACCGCAAAGATTCCCTGCCGCCGCCGGACAGTTTTTATATGATCGATTCCGACAGCAAATTCTGGAACCGGGCCCCGGAAATCCTGCCGCTGACCGTCCGCGCCGCCGGACATTACCGGATGCACCGGAACGACTGGCAGTATAAAGTACGTTCCCGGCCGATAAACCAGCTCTTCTGGATAGCCGACGGCAAGCTCTCTTTTGAACGTAACGGCAGAAAATATCTCTGCAACGAAGGAGCCGTATTTGTCTACTATCCGAATGAACCGCACATCATAAATGCCGTCTCCGAAGTTGTGGAACTTTACTGGCTGACTCTGCACGGCACTCTGGCGGATGAACTCTTCCGGAAATTTGAATTTCCCGATACCAGTACCCGGTGCGGCAAATGTCCGGCCCATCTTTTTGAAACGCTGATGGATCAGATATATCACGATGCTTCACCCTGCGGGCTGGCTACTGCCGCTTCCACAGCCATGATGATCATGAATTTTGCCAAAACGGGGATCCCGGATGAATATCTGCAGGATCATCTGATTCAGCAGGCGGTGATCTTTATCGAAAACAATTTCACCGACCCGCAGCTGAATATCAATCTGCTGGCAGAAACCTTGAAAATAAACCGCAGTGTATTGAGCCGCAACTTTTCCCGCCAGATGAATATGAGTCCGCTGGCTTATCTCATGCTGACCCGGATCCACTACGCTTCCGAATTGCTCCGCACCACCACGCTGCCGGTCTCCGTCATCAGCAAACGGGCGGGATTCGCCAATCAGGTAAGTTTCATCCGCGCCTTTGAAAAATACTTCG
>JAGBZM010000065.1 GCA_017628235.1 Lentisphaeria bacterium
ATTTTTCTTTTCGGTATTGTATGACGTACTTGCCGCAGCCGGACATACTTTTATGGCGGTGATCTGGATTCTGGATAAGATCATTGACTTCGGCCGCAGGTGTATGAAATTCATCCGGAGCAAAGAACAATAAAATACCGGAATATAGCTTTCTCTCATTATTTTGGTATATTTGCCCGAACGATAATTGAAAATTCATCCGGACGGGTATATCTTAAGGGTGTGCCGCTGAACAGCGGATGGAATTACACGGAATTTCGGATTCACAGACAGGAAATGAAAATGGATTTTTGGTTGGTAAATGGTGCTCTTCAGGATGCCGTTTCGCCCGGAGTGCAAAAGGTCGATATTCATGTTAAAGACGGTAAAATCATTGAGCTTGGCAAATATTCCGGCGGAGAAAAAGTCGATGTATCCGGATTGAATATTTATCCGGGGTTGGTGGAAGCTCACTGCCATCTCGGCCTTTGCGGGTGGGGCATCCGTTATGACGGGAGTGACTATAATGAGAAAAATGATTGCATAACCCCGGAACTCAATCCCATTGACGCAATCAATCCATTTGATGAATCCATCCGTCTGGCCCTCGCTGGCGGCGTGACCTGTGTCGGAACCGGCCCCGGCAGCATCAATGTACTGGGCGGTTCTTTCACCGCTGTAAAAACTTACGGCCGGAGAATCGATGATATGATTGTTAAAGAAAAGGTCGCCATGAAGTGTGCATTCGGAGAAAATCCGAAAAATTATCACCAGAATAAATTTATCACCAGCCGCATGACTACTGCCGCCAAGCTCCGGGAAACCTTGTTCAAGGCCAGGGAATATATGGAAAAACTTGATGCCGCAGAAAAAAATCCCGAATGCAGAAAACCTGAATTCAACTTCAAACTCCACAGTCTGCTGCCGGTCATGCGGCGGGAAATCCCGTTAAAAGCTCACGCCCATCAGACCAATGACATTTTTACCGCTATCCGTATCGCCAGAGAGTTCGGGCTGAAACTGACCATTGAACACTGTACCGAGGGCCACTTGATCGCTGATTATCTGGCCGCAGAAGGTTTCCCGCTGGCAGTCGGGCCCGCATTGAATTTTTCCGGCAAACCGGAAACCAGAAACAAGAGTTTTGCCACCGCCGGAATTCTTCACCGGGCCGGTTGTCTGGTTTCCATCATTACCGATTCGGATGTGGTGCCGCAGGAAAATCTGGCCCTCTGTGCCGGTTTGGCAGTCAGGGCTGGCATGGAACCTTTCGCAGCATTGCAGGCGATTACGATTAATCCGGCCCGGCATTTGGGGATCGCGGAAAGAGTCGGTTCTATTGAAGTCGGAAAAGATGCCGATATCGTGATTTGCAACGGCGATATTCTGGAGAGTTCCACCATCGTCCGTATGGTATTTGTCAACGGAGAAATGGTGATTGAGCAATAAAATAAGGTATGCACTTGCATACCGGAGAACGAGGTGAAATTATGAAAATAGCTGTTATCAGTGATTTGCATTGTTCAGATACTGTAATTACTCCGGCTAATCCGCCCAGACACGGACATGTCGGGATTCAGATATTGGAAAAGGCCATAGCCCGGATCAACAGTGAAGACCGGCCGGATATTCTGTTGGTCGGCGGTGATTTGACCAATTTGCCGGCAGACGTTCATCATTTGGATGCATGTGCCGGAGTATTGAAAAATTCTGCCTGTCCGGTGGTGATCATTCCGGGAAACCATGATCCCAAACCGGAAATATTTTATCAGCATATGCCCCGTCCGCAGGATTATTACGATATCAAGGGAATCCGGGTGATCCCGTTCCCGGATGATCTGCACACTGCCGGATGCAATGCTCTGCGCCCGGAAAAGGGAATGCAGCGGATGGCGAAACTCGCTGACGGCAGTATGCCGACGGTGATTTTTCAGCATGTGCCGATTTTCCGGTTTGAACAGGATCATATCGCCTGTCCGTACAATTATGAGAATGCTGCGGAAATAATTGATTTCGCTGCGAAAAACCGGGTGGTATTGGCGATTTCCGGACACTATCATCCGGCTTTCGGACCATATTATATGAGTCCGTTACCGGCTCTGGCGGTGCCGTCGCTGTGTGAGACTCCCTTCTTTTATGCGCTCTGCGAACTGGATAGTGACGGAAGCATCATCTCTTACACTCTCAAGCGGGCTTGTACCGCCGTAGAATGAGCAGAAAAATCCCGGCCGTTTCTATTTGCGGGAAAACGGCCGGGAGAGAGTCAGAATGCCGCGTCGAATTGGATATTTGACGGAGCAAAATCTATTTTACGGACAAATTTGCAGGCATCAGCGGCACCGTATTCACGTTCCATGCCGCAATCTTCCCATTCCACCGACAGCGGGCCGGTGTAGCCGATTTGATTCAACGCCCGCATGATTTCCTCGAAATTCACCTGCCCGTGACCGGGACTGCGGAAGTTCCAACCGCGACCGGGCTGGTTGAAGTCAAGGTGCGATGACAGAATTCCGCTGACACCATCGAGTGTCAATGCGGCATCCTTGATATGCACATGATAGATGCGGTCAGGGAACATCTCTATGAATTTTACCGGATCAACCATCTGCCAGTGCAGGTGACTGGGATCGAAGTTGAAACCGAATTCCGGCCGGTTGCCGATCGCTTCAAGTGTCCGGCGGGCAGTGATGATGTCAAAGGCGATCTCCGTCGGGTGGACCTCCAGCGCGAACCGCACGTCATTGGCCGCAAATTCATCCAGTATCGGATTGAAAAGTTCGGCAAAACGTTTGAACCCGTTGGCAATATCATCCGGACCGACCGGCGGAAAGCTGTAGAGCATGTGCCAAATCGGGCTGCCGGTGAAACCGTTGACCACTTTGATACCGAGATTTTTGGCGGCTCTGGCGGCTGCTTTCATCGATCTGATTGCCCAGCGGCGTTTGGCTTCCGGATCACCGGCACAATCGGCCGGAGCGAAACCGTCAGAACGCGAATCGGTGTTGAGGTCGCAGATCAGCTGACCGGCCAGATGGTTGCTGATCGCCCAAACGTCCAGACCGTACTTCGCCAGTAAAGCGCGTTTGTCATCGCAATACGCGGTACTTTCAGCGGCTTTGAAGACATCAAAGTGATCGCCCCAGCATGCCAGTTCCAGTCCGTCGTAACCGGCGGCCTGCATTTTCTGACAGAGGGTTTCCAGCGGCAAATCGGCCCACTGCCCGGTGAAAATCGTGGTTTTTCTGCTCATGATCTATTTCCTTGTACTTAAAGTTTGATCCATTGCCCTTTGCTGGCGACCACCGCATGGATGAAGCGGACTCCGCGCAAACCGTCATGGACCGTCGGAAATTCCGTTTTATATTCAACACCCTGCATCCGGGCATCAATGGCCAGAGCCATGTCGCGGTAAAGATTGCCGAATGCTTCGATGAATCCTTCCGGATGGCCGGCCGGAAGCCGGCTCCATCTGCCTCCGGCACCTGCCCAGTTCCGGCGCATTATCTGCATCGGGCGGTCATTGTATTTGATCACCAGTGATTCCGGAGTCTGCTGATTCCATTCGATCGCGGCTTTAGTGCCGTAAACGCGGATTTTCAGCGCATTCTCTTCACCGACGGCGATTTGACTGGCCGAGAGTGAACCGATCGCACCGTTATCAAATTTCAACAGTACATCTCCGTCATCATCCAGAAGTCTGCCGGGAACGAAGCTTTTGATATTGGCACAAAGTTCAGAAATTTTCAAACCGGTGATAAATTCGGCCAGATTTTCTGAATGGCTGCCGATATCTCCCATGCAGCAGCTTACCCCGCTGGTGACCGGGTTGGTGCGCCACGAACCCTGAATGTTGTCCGGAGTGACTGCATCGGCCAGCCAGCCTTGCGGATATTCCACCATGATGCGGCGGATGCTGCCGAGTTCTCCGGCCCGGATCATTTGACCGGCGGTCCGGATCATGGGGTAGGCGGTGTAGTTGTGAGTAAGGCAGAAGAGCAGACCGCTGCGTTCCACTTCGGCTGCGAGTGCTTCGGCTTCTTCAACGGTCAGGGTCATCGGTTTTTCACAGACAACATGAAAACCATTCTGCAAAGCTTTCAAGGCGATCGGAGCGTGCAGGTGGTTCGGGGTGGTAATGGAAACAAAATCCATTCTTTCACCTTCCGGCAGGCTCTTTTCCTTTTCAAACATCTCCTCAAAAGTGTCATAACAGCGTGATTCAGGCAGAAAGAGAGAATTTCCGGCGGCCCGGTTTTTATCCGGATGACTGGAGAATGCTCCGCAGACAAGTTCGATCATGCCGTCAAGCCGCGCCGCCATCCGGTGGACATCCCCGATGAATGCCCCCGGACCGCCGCCGACCATACCCATGCGGATTTTGCGCTTCATGGTATTTCAACCTTTCAGCATGGCGTTGAGGATATAATAGTTAAGTTCTTCGTAATCGCGTTCAGCGGTAAGCTGTTCGATCATGCTGTCATCCAATGAACGGGAAATTTCCAGCAGCTTCAGGAAGATTTTTCTGCTGTAATCCAGATGTTTCATATCAGCTCCGGCTTTCTGGGTACGCATGACTTTGACATCCAGTCCGACCCATTCGCCGTTGTTGCCGAAACCGTGTTTATCCAGCACGCGCACCTGATTGAGGGCGCGGCGCGGATCGACTGCCCCAAAGGTCAGGTCCTGATCAAATTTCAAGCCGTTTTGGTCGTTGAGGTGGACACTCCAGAGTTTTTTGTGAGCCATGGCAAAACCCATTTCATCGGAGGGGGAGAGATTGGCCAACAGGGCGTGGGCCGTTTCGATCAGGCATCCGACCCGTTCCGGGGCGTTGGTCATCAGGCCCATTGCGATGGCGTGTCCGATCGTCGGGATGTAGGTGTGATCCATCGGTTCGTTGGGTTTGGATTCGATCATGATGCGGATATTTTTATCGTAATCCAACATGGTCTGCATGGCATCGGCGATTCTTTCGGTGGCGACCACCGGATCTTTGGCTTCGCGGATATAAGTACCTTCGCGGGCCAGCCATAAGACGATATTACGAGTACCGAGCGCGTTGGCGATATCGATGGTGCGCTTGCTTCTTTCGATGGCATATTTCCGGCATTCGGGGCAGTTATTGGTGTATCCGCCGTCGATGGTCTCCGGGGCGAACCACATTCTCGGAGCGACAAATTCAGCGGTCAGACCGTGATCGTCGAGGACTTTTTTCAAATCACCGGCTTCTTTGATGATCTCCTGCGGAGACAATTCAGCCATACGGGGGACGGCATCATCATCGTGGAACTGTACTCCGTCAAAGCCCATCTGTTTGTACGCTTCGAGCTTCTTGCGGAAAGGAATGGACCGGCGGACTTCCGGACCGAACGGGTCTGCTCCCTCATGGATGTTCCAGGGGCCGAATGAGAAACGAAATGTTCCCTGCATTTTTTATTCTCCTTTTCAGTTGTTTCCGGCTGCCGGGGACGATGAAACCTTTTTCAGCTGTTTCCGGCAGTACCGATTTTTATAGTGTTAAATTTTACGGAATATTATTAATATAGCTCTTGCAAAATAAAAAACCTTGACTATATTACGAAAAATCAGCATTATTTTACGATTTGCGGAGGAGATATGAAAACAGTGATCGCCAACCGGGCGGATTTTTTTCAGAAAGACGGCTGTCCGGTTGCTTTGCGTACTATTCAAGGCGATTCGCCGGTACAGCATGAGGGGGATTTGACCGATATCCGTCACACCCATGATTTTTCCGAATTGATAATTATTACCGGCGGCGGCGGTGATCATTGGATAAACGGGGTAAGTTATCCGGTTTCCGCCGGAGATATTTTTCTGATCCAGGGGAATACGGAACACTATTTCAAGCGGCGGCACAATTTGGAAATGTTCAATATCATGTTTGATGACTCATATTTGAAAGAGCATCTGCATACGCTGCGTTCTCTTTCCGGATTCAATGCATTTTTCCTCTTTGAACCGACCTACCGGCGCAGTCACAAGTTTCAGAGCCGTCTGCATATTGCTCCGGAGACCATGCTGCCTTTGAAAAGTGAACTCCAGCGTATGCTGGAAGAATCCCGGCACCGGAATTCCGGATTTGATCTGATCCTGCTGGCTAAGGCATTGGAGATATTTGTCTTTATTTCCCGGGAATATTCGCAGGTCAAAAACCCGAAAGCCCGTACCCTTTGCCGGCTGGGGGAGGTGATAAGCATGCTGGAAAAGCGTTATAAAGAACCCTGGACCATTGCCCGGATCTCCCGTATTGCATCGATGGCACCGAGTACACTGCTGCCGGTATTCAAAAAAGTGACCGGCTATTCACCGATAGATTACCTGCTGCATGTCCGGCTGTCCAAAGCCGCTGAACAGCTGCTGCAAACTGAACTTGCCATCTCAGACATTGCTGCGGAGTGCGGTTTCCCTGATTCCAACTATTTTGCCCGGCAATTCAAAAAATGTTATGATCTCTCCCCCCGGGATTACCGGATGGGCAGATGATGTTTATCGGATTTTTGCAGAAATTCAACACTCAAAAGTGAATTCTGTACTTTCGCTGATTTCCCGGGTGATCCCCGGCAACTCCACCACTGCGGAAATTCCGTCCGGCAGGGTGAAGCAACAGTTTATGGTGTTGCCGGTTCTGCGCCATTCAGCGGCGATTTTGCCTGCCGGGGCGAGATGTTCGGCCCGGACATGATCGACTTGCGGAACAAAATTCGGCGCGAAACGGACTTTGGCAAATCCCGGAGCCAATGGTGAGATACCGGCCAGATAACGGTACATCCAGGCGGAGGGTTCAGCGAACATGATGTGATTGCGTGAAGCTTTGCCATTCCACATCTCCCACAGGGCTGTTGCTCCGTTGGCGACCAGATTGCCCCAACCGGGATATTCCGGCTGGATGATCATTTGACAGGCATCGGCAGCATAACCGTTTTCCGTCAGAGCCCGGAGGATGAAGCGCGCGCCCTGGATACCTGCCAGCATCCGGTGATTTTCGTTTCGGATGGATGACACCAGATTGGCCGCCACCGCCGCTTTTTCCCCATCGTCAGCGATGCCGCACATCAGAGCCATCGCGTTGGTGGTCCAGAAGCCGCCGTCAAAAGTATGTTTTTCCGGGTCATAATATTTCCGGCGGATGGCGCATTTTACCTTTTCGCCCAGTTCCCGGAAGCGGGATTCATCTTCGCTTTTGCCCAGGTGTCCAGCAAAAAGCACCATATCCTGAAGCATACTGTACCAGGCGATACTCTCCACCGCAGTCGGGTCCCGCAATTCTCCGCCGGGTTTGCCGGGGCGGTACAGCGGGTGACACCAGTCGGCATATCCGACATGGCAGAGGTGATCGTCGGCAGTCATTATTTCAAAGAAAGAGATACCTTTGACCAGTTTGTCATAGTATTTGCTGATCATCCGGTCATCGCCGTCAAAGAGCCAGCAGTACCGGCAGAATTCGTACATGAAAACAGTATAAGTGGGACATGATTGTTCAAATCCCCACAATGTAGTCGGTCCGTGTGTGGCCAGATTGCCGTCCGGCCGCTGGATATCCATGATTATATCCACCAGCCGCCGCAAGCCGTTTACCGGATAATAATTCCACCAGCCGGTCTCCAGCGCGCAGTTGGCATCACCGATCCAGCCGAATTTTTCCCGGGTGGGACAATCGGTCGGAATCCCCATGAAGTTGCCCATGTAACTGGTGCGGGTCAACTCATGCACCCGGTTGAGGATCGCATTGCCGGTGGTGAGAGTACCGGTATTTTTCAGATCAGAAGCGATGAATAAGCCGGTGATATCGATGATTTCAGTTTCCGGGTCCTCCGGGATCACCTCAACATACCGGAAGCCGTGCCAGACAAAGTGCGGATGCCATGATTCGATATCTTTTCCTTTAAATATATAGGAATCGGTTTCAAAGCGGCTGGCTCCGGCGTCAATAAAAGCGGTATCGATATGGCCGTCATCGCCGGTGACTTCACCATATTTGAATGTAACTTTACTGCCGCGCCGGCCGCGCATTTTCACGTCGATGACTCCGGCGATGGTGGTTCCGAAATCAAAAACGGTGAATCCGGCTCCGGCCGGAGTGATGCTTTTGCCCGGATGGCGGGAAATCACCCGGCATGGTTCATCGGTATCATGTTCCAGAATGCCGCCCGGCGGATAGGCCCGGAAGGCATTGGCCCAGGTCGAATCATCGAATCCGCTTTTGAATGCTTCCGGCAGTTCCAGCCGGGCATCGTAATCTTCTCCGAGATGATGGCCGTCGAAAACGATGGGGGAGGGGTGGATTTTCCAGTCGGTACCGGAGGAAACTGCCGTTTCGTCATTGATCAGAATGTCGCAGATCAACCGGGGCGAAGTGCGCCACGAATAAAAGTTTACCGTATACTGCCACTCATTATGGCAGTTGAAAAAGCCGTTGCCGAGCATGATGATGATGACATTTTCGCTTCCGGGGATCAGCATGCCGCTGATATCATAGGTGATGCTGCCGCACCGGAAATCGTACTGGGAGAGGCCGGGAGCGTACCAACGGTCACCGACTTTTTCGCCATTGAGGAAGATTTCATGAAATCCCAGACCGCAAATCTGTATTTCTGCTTTTTTGATCTGTTCCGGGGCGGTGAACGATTTGCGGAAATACGCTCCGGGCTGGTCATTGAAGTAACAGTATTCTTTGTAAGATTTGATCCAAATTCCGTGATAAGTGTCTGTCATCTTTATATTTCTCCGTTGATAGAATAACAATATATATATAATATACATTGTGATAAAGGTATTTTCAATAATACAAAAAACGGTGGTGTTGAAAATATGGAATATTGCTTCGGCAGATGCGTAAGGGGAGAGGGAACGGAATGGAAAGAGGATGGAAAATTTCTGATGGATAAAGTTGTCAAAGATTTGTGTTTTTAAGCAAGCGGCGGAGAAATCGGTTGTATTTTAAAAATCAAAATGTATATTAATCAGTGTTGGCAGTTTTGGGTGATATATTTTTTAATCTGAGGAAAGAGTGAATTTATGAGCAACAATGTGTCTGCGGCCAAATTGCAGGAGCATGTCCAATATCTTTGTAATACTATCGGAGTCCGGCTGGCCGGTTCGGTCGGAGAGTGCCGTGCAGCTGAATATGTCCGTGACCGGGCAAAAGAGTTTGTTTCCGATGTGGTCATTGAAAAATTTCCGGTATTGGAACGGGCGATAACTTCGGAAGTTCTGGAAGTGGAGATCGACGGTCAGTGGCAGCAGTTTCCCGCTTCCCTTTTCGGTTCAGCTCCTTCTACCGGCGGTAAAACGCTCTCCGGGGAACTGGTCTGGTTCGATTCCCAGGGCGGTTATCGCCGGAAAGACCTTTCTTATCTGCGCGGCAAGGCGGTAGTGCATCTGGGGTGTCACATCTTTGAACCGGAATATTATCATGCGCTGATGGCGGCTGAACCGGCATTTCTGCTCTTCGTCGATACCCGTTTCCCGGCCAAAGAGATGCGGGCCGATGGGCTTTTCCCAGCTTATGTCAAGGAGTTCGGAGCCCTGCCGACCATGAATGTCGCTTTTGAAGATGCTCGTCAATGGCATATCAAAAAAGCATCCCGGGCGCGGTTGACCGTGTGCGGAGCAAGCCGTCCGTCCGAGTCATCCAATGTTATTATCACCATCCCCGGAACTGATCCGGAATCCGGGATCGTTTATGTCGGCGGTCACATCGACACGCAGGCCGGAACTGTCGGAGCCGATGACAATGCCATCGGTACTGCTGCGGTGCTGGAAGCGGCCCGGATCCTGAGTGGGGAAAAACACCGCCGGACGATCAAATTGTGTGCATTCGGTGCTGAGGAGCAGCTTTCGGTCGGCAGTGCCGCTTATGTCCGCCGTCATCGCGGAGAAATTGAGAAAAACGGTGTATTCATGTGCAACTTTGACAGTTTTGCCACGGTGATGGGGTGGACAGAGTTGTTTGTGGTCGGCGATGATGCGACAGTGGCAACGGTGGATGACAGTTTCCAGAAGCGGGATATTTACGCGGTGATCCGCCGGCAGATAACTCCGTTTGTGGATAATTTCTCTTTCAGTGCGGCCAATGTTCCCGGGATGTGGGTCAACCGGAGAGATTGTGAAGCCGGTAATTTTTATCACCACCGGGCGGATAATGTGCCGGAGAATCTGGATTTTGCCGGAGCTGCGGTGCATGTTGCTGCCGGTGTGGATATTATCCGTCATTATGCCGACAGCAGGAAAAGTATTGCGGAATTGCAGATACTTTCTGCGGAACAGAAAAACGAAATATCTTCCCTTTGGGAAGCCGTTTACGGCGGCTGGCAGTAATCTGAATAAATGGAGGTATCCGAGTTATGATCTCGTGGGAAATTATTGCCGGAGGGGTTGAGTTTTTTCATCTGGATATGGAAAGATTCATGCCGCTGAAAAAATTTTATGAATCGGTCGATCCGGAACTGCTTGCGCGCTGCTGCAAGGCGGCAGCTGCTTATCCTGCACCGTTTCCGTTGGCGGAAGTGGAGAAAACATTTGCCGCTGCGGATTTGCGGAGGTTCCTGCTGTTGTGCATTGTGGCCAATTATGAGCATTTGCGTGAATATTACCGTACCAATGGATTTCCGGCCGGAATGCTTGAGGAGATCCGGTGGGATTTACGGGTGTGGCTGGACACTTTGTACCGTGATTACGATGAATACGGCCTTACGCCCCGCATTTTTGACTGGGAATGCCAATGTCTGACCGGCGTGGTCAGGCAGTTCGGCCGTTTGCAGGCCAATGATTTGCATTTGTTCTTTCCGAAATTGTCGGTCTGGCGGCAGCCGGACGGGAAATTGGAGGTGAAAAGTGCCTTTATGCCGGACAATCCGCCGCAGCCGGATCTGACCTGGGGGGACCGGACGATAAATATCCATATTCCGGCTTCCGGGACTCTTGACCGGAAAGAGTGTATAAAATCTTTGCGGAAAATGGATGAATTTTTCCGTGAATTTCACCCTGATTACGATTACAAAGCGGTGGTTTGTTACTCATGGCTGCTGGATGAGACGTTCAAATCGCTGCTCAAACCGGAATCCAATATTGTCCGCTTTCAACAATTGGGGCATGTTCTGCCGTTGGCCGGAATGGATCAGACGGCGGAAGTACGCTGGCGGATCTGGGGCCGGAAATTTGCCGACACTCCGGCGGAAGAATTGCCGGTGACCAATTCAATGAAGCGTAATGTGGCCGGATATTTCGCCCGGGGCGGCAAATTCAACGAGGGGATGCTGATTATTTTCCGGGATGAATTGCCGCAGTTATTTTCTGAAATTGATTGAATTGATTTAAGGCAGGTTCAGGTACAATAATTTTAAAAAAACGTATTTTTGTTATTTTCAAGTATTGATATTTGATTGTTGCGGGTGTATATTTCATGTGATTATACCTTATAACTGTCACAGAAAGAAAATATTATGGGAATCCGAATTATTGGTACCGGACGTTGTATTCCGGATAAAATTTTGAATAATGATGATCTGGAGAGGATGGTTGATACCTCCGATGAGTGGATCGTCACCCGTACCGGAATCAAAGAACGGCACATCGCCGCCCCGGAACAGAGCACCAGTGATTTGGCTGCTGAAGCTGCCAAAAAAGCGTTGGAAAATGCCGGTATTACTCCGGACATGATCGATATGATCATTGTATCAACTATTACAGCGGATCATGTATTTCCCTGTACTGCCGCGTTGGTTCAGCAGAAAATCGGAGCGAAAAAGTGTACCTGTTTTGATACTTCTGCGGCGTGTTCCGGCTTGTTGTACGCCTTCAATGCGGCTTACGGGATGATGGCTTCGCCGTTGAAGTACAAGCGGGTGCTGGTTATCGGTGCGGAAAAGATGAGTACGCTGGTTGATTGGAGTGACCGTTCCACCTGTGTGCTTTTCGGTGACGGTGCGGCGGCGTTTGTGTTGGAGAATGATGAAAATCCGGACAATCCGGATTTTTATGTGGCCGGAGAGGTTATGGCCGATGGTTCAGTAGCTGATCTGCTGATCGTGCCGGCCGGCGGCAGTGCCATGCCTGCGACGCATGAGACTGTGGAAAACAAGATGCACTGTATTAAAATGGGTGGGCCGAAAACTTTTCAGTTGGCGGTGATTTCGATGGTCAGTGCCTGCCGCAATGTTCTGGAAAAGGCCGGTCTTTCGCCGGAAGATGTGGTTTGGGCGATTCCCCATCAGGCCAATCGGCGGATCATTGATGCGGTGGCCAATAAACTGGGCATTCCGGAGAAGGTCTATCTGAATGTTGACCGTTATGGCAATACTTCCAGTGCTTCGATCGGTATTTGTCTGGATGAATTGAATCGTTCCGGCAAGATCAAGCGGGGGGATTTGATTCTGGCGGCCAGTTTTGGTGCCGGCTTGACTTGGGCTGCAATGCTCATCCGTTGGTAATCCGGTATGGTGGAAAAGCTGAAGGTATACACCCGCCGGGAAGAATGGCTCAACTGCATAACTCACTTGTGCGGTTTGATATTCGGTATCGCCGGGGCGGGTGCGCTTTACCGTCTGATCTGCCGTTTTGATTCACCGTTATTTACGGCCGGGGTGATTTTTTACTGGTTGAGTTTTCTGGCGATGTTCGGCGCATCGAGTTTTTATCATCTGTGTGCTTCGCAATGGTGGAAAATTCTGGCGCGCAAATTCGACCATTGTGCGATCTATTTGTTGATAACCGGAACGTATGCTCCGCTGATAACCGGTGCGATCCGGAGTGTGCCGGGATATATTGTGCTGGCGGTGCTTTGCGGATTGACCTTGCTGGGTATTTTGAGTAAATGCTTTTGGGCCAACAAATTTCATCATCTGGAAGTGGTGATTTACCTTGCAATGGGCTGGGCGTGTGTTTTTATTGCCCGCGAACTTATTTCATCCATGTCTGCCGACGGGTTGCGGTATTTGCTTTACGGCGGGATAAGTTATACTGCGGGGGTGGTATTTTACGTTATCCACCGGGAATTTTTCCACGCATTGTGGCATGTATTTGTGCTTGCCGGAGCGATTTTTCAATTTTTTGCCATTCTCA
>JAGBZM010000066.1 GCA_017628235.1 Lentisphaeria bacterium
CTGTCCCAGCGGAAAGTCCGGTGGGCAAAATCTATATGTACTCCCGATTCAAACAACGGCTTCCACAGCAACGCTGCCTGTTCGCCTTGAGAAATGCTGTTGGTGGAAACCAATGCAGTACGGATCGCACTTCCCTGCATCATTTCTACCGCTTTTTTATACCAGCAACAGACATAATCAAGATTGCCTGCATTCTTTACTCCGGCAAAGATTTCATTCAAATCCGCTTTTTGTTCCGCAGACATAAGTCTTGCTCCCACAAACGGCGGATTGCCCATGATGTAGTGGAGCTTTTCTTTGGGGATGACGATGTTCCAGTCGATCCGGAGGGCATTGGCTTCGATGATATTGGCATAAGATTTCAGCGGCAGGAAGTCAAGTTCCATATGAACAATGTCTTCGGTGGCTTTCATCATCTGGCTTTCGGCGATCCAGAGGGCGGTTTTGGCTACAGTTACGGCAAAGTCGTTGATTTCAATACCGTAAAACTGCCCGATACTGACTTTTATTACATCGTCAAAGCCAAGAGCGGTCTGTCCGGCGTTGATCGTTTCGATACATTTATTTTCCAGTTTCCGCAAAGAGAGATACGTTTCGGTCAGGAAGTTGCCGGAACCACACGCCGGGTCAAGAAAGTTCAAACTGGCTATCTTGTCCTGAAAAGCAAAAAGTTTTTTATTGCGGCTGGTAACATTTTTGATGCTCAATATCTCTTCCAGTTCCGCTTTCAACTCATCCAGAAACAGCGGGTCGATCACTTTGTGGATATTTTCGATACTGGTGTAATGCATCCCGCCGGAACGGCGGGTTTCCGGGTTCAAAGTGCTTTCAAAGACTGCCCCGAAAATGGTGGGAGAAATTTCCCGCCAGTCAAAGCGGCAGGCTTCGCCCAGCAGCAAATCTTTGATTTCATCATCAAACTGCGGGATCTCAATCTCCGCTTCGGCAAAAAGTCCGCCGTTGACATAGGGAAACGCCGCCAGATCATCGTCCAGATACAGTGATTTGCGTTTATTTTCCGGAGTATCCAGAACCTTAAATAAATCGATCAATGCCCGCCGGATATCTCTTGCTTCAAACCGGGAGAGATAATCAGAAAATAAATTTTTCGTTCCGAAAATCCCGGCATCCTCGGCATACAAGCAGAAAACCAGCCGCACACAGAGCATATTCAGGGATTTAAGTGTACTTTCTGCGGAAGGATCGTGGTAGTGTTTGAGAATGGCATCGTAAATCTGCCCCACTTTTTTACCGGCTTCAATGGATAAATCTTTTTCACGGGCAATGCGTGCTTTGTGCGTATCGGTCAGGAAACTCAAGCGGCAATATTCTTTGGGCAGATCAGCAAGTTTCAGCACTTCCGGCTCATCGTGCGGATGTTCCATATCGTGAATCTGGAACTCCTGAAAGTTGCTGACCACGATATAACGGGGACGTTGTGAGTTCGGCAGTTGGTCGGCATAACGTTTGGCTTGCTGATACGGGGTCAATGCCGCGCCATTGGATTGTCTGGCCGGTTTATTCAGATCGATATCCACACTTTTTTGTTCGATCATTATCCGGGTTTCAGGAATTTCTGCATCGATAAACAGCGTATGCCCTTCAAAAATTACCTGCTTTTCAAAAACAATGAATGATTCCGGTTGTTCCACTCCGAAAATATTACGCAGAAGCGAGGTCCAGAAAATTGGAGTTTCACCCTTTTCATATCCTCTGCCTTCCCATTCGGCAGCAAATTTTTTTGCAGCAGTCCGCTGTTGTACATCTGTAAGCATCATGGAATCATCCCGTTAAATCACCGTAGTGCAAATACCCGGAGTAATATACTGCATGAATAACCGTTTTGCAAGCCGGCCGTATGCCGTTTTACCGTTTTTCCGGCGGCAGATGTTTGAGAAAACGTTTCAGAGCCGCCGAGTGGTTGTTCTCTTCCCATACCGCCATAATATTCACCGGGGGCAGGGGGATATCCAGCGGCCGGCTGATAACTTCATCCGGCGCACTGTGCATACACGATGCCGGGATCACCGCCGCCCCGAATCCGGCATGCACCATCGCCAGCATGGAACTCTTATTCCGTGCATCCTGACGGAAATACGGCAATACCGGCTGATCCGAAGAGAGGGCCGCCACCAGATGATCGTAAACCGCCGGATTGACTTCCCGGGCAAACAGTATGATCTGCTGACCGGCAAGATCCTCTTTCTTTACACTTTTTAACGACGCCAGCATATGATCTTTTCTCATTGCCAGCAGATAATCTTCCTGAAAGACCTGGCGGGCCGTCAAAACCGTACTGTTCATCCCCAGCGGACGCATGAATCCGATATCCAGCGCACCGTTTTCCAGCAGCATTTGCTGCTGTCCGGTTTCCAGTTCCCGCAGTTCCAGCTGCAGATCCGGTTCCTCAACTCTGATTTTTGCCAGAACTTCCGGCAGAAAAGTATTGATCGCCGGTTCATTGTAGCCGATATGCAGAATTTTATCCCCGTTAAGGAAATCCTTTACTTTTTTTACCGCGATTTCGCTCCGGGCAAGGATCGTTTTACACTCCGGCAGAAATATTTTCCCCGCTTCGCTCAATTGCACTGAACGGCTGGTCCGGATAAAGAGAGCTGTCCCCAATTCTTCCTCCAGTTTGCGGATGGCCGTACTTAACGGAGCCTGAGTGATGTGCAGCTTGCCGGCAGCCCGGCGGAAGTGCAGTTCCCCGGCAAGGGTGACAAAGTAACGCAGAGTGGTAAGTTCCATTGATTTTCTCCTTTGAGATATTGATATTTATTTTGATATGATAAATATATATCGTTTTGTTGAAAAAATCAAACCGGGTGGTATATTTTATTTGTCAAATCTTGCAGGATAACAATCAGCAAAGGAGTCTATCTGAATATGATAAAGCAGGAAACGATCACCGAAGCAATGTACAATGCCATCCGGCTGGGAGCTACCAGAATGCCTCCCGATATCCGGGCTGCACTGCAGAAAGCATTGGCCGAAGAAACCGAACCAATGGCGAAAAAGCATCTGGAAGTCAGTCTGCAGAATGCCGATATGTCCGAAAAGGGCAACGGTCTGGTCTGTGCCGATACCGGATTCCCCATGTATTTTGTCCATGCCGGACGTAAAACCGAAGTCGAAGGCGGCTTCAATACCATATATGAGTGTGCCGCAGCTGCCACCGCCCGGGCGACCGCTGAGTGTTTTCTGCGGCCGACAATGGTCGATCCTCTCACCCGGAAAAATCCGGGTGACAATATCGGACCGGGAATGCCTAAAGTGGAGTTGATCTTTGACCGCGATGATGATTCTCTGGAGATCCTCGCGGCCCCCAAAGGCGGCGGTTCGGAGATATTCGGAACCTTTTACCGGATGATGTTCCCCGCTGACGGCAAGGCTGGAATCAAGAAATTTGTCATCGAATGCATCAAAGATGCCTGCTATGCCGGTAAAGTCTGCCCGCCGGCAATTATTGGTGTCGGTATCGGCGGTACGGCAGATCTGTGCATGTCGCTGGCTAAAAAAGCGGCACTTTTGCGCCCGGTCGGTTCGCATCACCCCGATCCGGAAGTGGCTGCTCTGGAAACGGAACTTTACAACGCCTGCCGTAAACTCGGTATCGGCCCGATGGGGTCACGGGGAATAAATGCGGTGCTGGCGATCAATCTGGATACCGCCGTTACCCATACCGCCGCCCTGCCGGTGGCGGTCAATGCCCAGTGTCTGGTCGGACGGCGGTGGATCGCCCGGATCGACGGTAAAGGAAATATCAATTACAGTGGAGATTTAGCATGAAAAATATCAGACTGCCAATGTCGCCGGAGGATGCCGCCGGATTGAAACTGGGAGAAATGGTTACTGTAAGCGGAATGCTTTTCACCGGACGCAGCCGCTTCCATATCCGGGCAATAGAAGATGACATCTATCCGGAAATCGATTACGAGAAGATCAATTGCTTTTTCCATGTAGGTCCGGTAATGCGGCAGAATGGAGATGCCTGGGAGGTCGTAAGCTGCGAACCGACCAGCTCTATCCGCTTTGAACGCTACGGGGCGGATGTGGTGCGTAAATTCAACTTGCGTACTCTGATCGGCAAAACCACGATGGGACAGGCTACCGCACAGGCGTTGAAAGAGACCGGCGGTGTCTTTCTTTCCAAAATCGGATTAAGCGGCAATGCTCTGCGCGATCAGGTGAAAAAAGTTCACGAAGTACACTTCCTGGATGAATTGGGAAAAACCGAATGTACCTGGATCTATGAAGTCGATCACTTCGGGCCGTTCTTTGTCGCGATCGACGCTTCCGGGCGCAACTATTTTGAGGAATTGGCGGCCGAAGCCAATGCGCGGATGCCGGAAGTCGAACAGGATTTGGATATTCCGGCTGATTACCGGTATACCGAGGTGAATGGATGAAAGAGTCATTGAGATATCTGTCATTGTGCGGATTGCTGGGGTACGGTTATGCGCCGGAATCATTGAAAAATGCATTGGCACAGGAACTGGACTTCATCGGAGTGGATGCCGGTTCGACCGATCCGGGGCCGTATTATCTGGGCAGCGGCAAGGGCTTTGTCAAACCGCTGCAGGTCAAACGTGATCTGCAGTTGATCCTGCCGGAGATCAAACGGCGCAGGATACCGCTGATAATCGGCAGTGCCGGAGGTTCCGGGGCGGCAAAGCATGTGGACAGCGTGCTGGAGATCATCCGCGAAATTGCCCGGGAAAATTCAATGGAATTCAAAACGGCGGTGATCTATTCCGACTTGTCCGCCGATTTTATCCGCAAGGCCGCCGATGGTCATTTATTCAGTTGCGGCGGGGCCCCGGAATTCGATCCGGCATCTGCTGGTAAATTGAGCAATCCGGTGGCGCAATTCGGTACCGGACCGATCATCGAAGCCTTGAAAAGCGGTGTCGAGATCATCGTCGCCGGCCGGTGCTGCGATACAGCGGTTTTTGCATCTTACCCCATCTGGCAGGGGTTTCCCGCCGGTCTGGCTCTGCATGCCGCAAAAATCGCTGAATGCGGTGCATTGTGCGCCATTCCGGTAGGGGCAAATGATTCACTGCTGGTGGAGCTGTTCCACGATCATTTCACGGTTGAACCCCCTAATCCGGTACGGCGGTGTACCCCGGAATCGGTCGCTGCCCATTCGCTTTATGAGCAGCCTGATCCGAATTGTTTCTACGAGCCGGAAGGCAAAATCGATTTGAGCGATTGCAAATTTGAAGCCTTGAGCGAAAGCAAAGTTAAAGTTTCCGGCAGCCGCCTGATCCCGGCAGATAAAGAGACTACCAAACTGGAGGGCGCCGGATTGGTCGGATTCCGGGCCGTGACCATCGCCGGTATCCGGGACCCGGAAGCGATCCGGCATCTTGATGAAATTGAATCCGGTGTCCGGGAAGCAGTATTGCAAAGTGCCAATTTCGTCTCTCCGCAGGAGTATACGTTGCGCTTTTTGCGGTATGGACTGGATGCGGTTTCCGCACTGGATGGACCGCCGGAGGTCATGCCCCGGGAGGTCGGATTGGTGATCGAGGCGATCGCTCCCCGGCGCGAACAGGCCGAGGCTTTGATCGGATTGGCCCGTTCCAAAGCTCTGCATCAGGGATTCCCGGGACGGAAAGCCACTGCCGGCAATCTGGCCTTCCCATTTTCCCCGTCAGATTTTTCCGGAGGGGAGGTTTATGAATTTTCCCTTTACCATCTGACTGATATACCGTTGGAATTCACCCCGGAAATAAGGATGATAAAATGAAACTTTATGATATGGCCAAAGTGTGCCGCAGCAAGAATGCCGGACCGTTTCAGGTGACGATCGATCTGATGTTTGATTCAGAGGACAAGTACCGTCAGGTGCTGGCATCTCCGGCATTCTGCATCGAAAAGATCGGTCAGCTTTACCGGACAGATCCGGATAAGATCGCAATCAAAACGTTTGACCGGATACTGACGGTAAAGGTGGTACTGCCGCGTATGTATTCATCCGGTTCACCGCTGGATAATGATGTTTACGGCAGTCAGCAGCACTTCCCGCTGGCGGATCTGGATATCATTGCCTGAAAAAAACAACCGCATCCATTGGAAACATCCGGGATGCGGTTGATTTTTTTATCAAATTGCAGAGAGTTTACCACTCCTGGCCCTGCTTTTCAAAATAGGCGGCCACGTTGGGGATGAACGGCTTGATCAGCTTTTTGATGGCGATGGCATATTCGCGGATCTCCCACTGAGCATGGTCACTGTCCCGCAATTCGAGGAAGTGCAGCAGATTGGAGAGATCGACCGTTCCCCAGAAAGTAACCATCATATTCTGCGGCAGCACTCCCCGGGCCTGTTCCCGGCAGACACCGCCGGCCAGCAGTTTTTCATACAGAGCCAGACTGGCCTGATTATGTCCGGAAATCAACTCTGCCAGAGCTTTGCCGTCAAAATCCGGATCGCTGAAAGAGGCCTGCCGGTTGTTTTCCGCCTGTCGCCGCAACTCTGCGGGGGTGTAAAATTCCATATCTATTTCAGTGTAACGGCGGGAAATCTCATTGTAACTCCAGGTCCGGTGACGGTGCCACTGACCGCGAACGAAAAGCGGACAATGGATGCTGAAAGTAAAAACCATGTGTTCCAGCGGACTGGTATGTTTATTGGCAATGAGATACTCCAACAGTTTGACATCGCGCTCTTCCATTTCGCTTTTGAGCTTGCCGAAAGATACTCTGGCCGCATTCACGATCGTTGATTCACTGCCGAGGTGGTCGATCAAACCGACCCAGCCCTGACCGTCAAGAACTTTGACATGATTGGTCGGCGGGACATTGAGATGTTCCATGATAAGACTCCTGAAAATTAATTGAAATATACTGTTTCCAAAGAATATAGCACCGATAAGCGAATAATGCAACAATCTATATGAAAAAACTGCATTTTTTAATCATAACACGGTGATTTGATAAAGTTACTGCCGCAAAACTGAAAAGCATTGCAGCGGTAACATATGAAACGATTATGGACAGCGTGAAAAAGCCGTAGTGAACCCCGGATCAGAGACCGAGTTCTTTAACGTGCTGCCGCCGCCGTTCCAATTCAGTAAGCAGGATTTTACGGAGACGGATGTTTTTGGGTGTGACTTCGACCAATTCATCGTCTTCGATATATTCCAGAGCCTGTTCCAGAGACATTTTTCTGGCGGGAGCGATCTTCATATTGCGGTCGCTGCCGGCGGCCCGGAGGTTGGTCAACTGCTTGGCCCGCTGAACATTCACTACCAGATCACCATCTTTGCAGTGTTCACCGACGATCATTCCTTCATAAGCATCGGTTCCCGGTTCGATGAAAAATTCACCGCGCTGCTGCAGGCCATCGATGGCAAAGGGCAGGGCCTTGCCGGCGGCCATACTGACCATGACCCCGTTGAGACGTCCGGGAATGGGGCCTTTGAATGGTTCATAGTGGTCAAATATATGATTGACAATGGCTTCGCCCTGGCTGGCGGTCAGAGCTTTGCTGCGGAATCCGATCAATCCCCGGGTTGGGATGAAAAAGTCCAGCACCTGCCGATTGCCTCTGGATTCCATCTGGATCAATTCTCCCCGCCGCAATCCGACCATTTCGATGATCCGTCCGGCGAAGTCATTGGGGACATCGACAGTAAGTCTTTCTACGGGTTCATTTTGGATGCCGTCGATATCTTTGCATATGACCTGCGGTTTACCGACGGAAAATTCATAACCTTCGCGGCGCATGGTTTCGACCAGGATCGCCAGATGCAGCACGCCGCGCCCGGAGACATTGAATGAATCTCCACTCATGGCTTCGACGCGCAAAGCTACATCTTTTTCGGTTTCATTGAAAAGTCTTTCACGCAGCTGACGGCTGCTGACGAATTTACCCTCTTTGCCGAAAAACGGCGAATCGTTGATCCGGAAAAGCATCGACAGAGTCGGTTCATCAATGGCGATCGGCGGCATGGCTTCGGGAACTTCCGCATCACAGATGGTATCAGATATATCGATATCCGGAATGCCGACGATGGCACAGAGGTCACCGCAATTGACAACACTGGTTTCCTCTCGGCCCAATCCTTCAAAGGTAAAAAGTTGTTTGACATGAGCAGGAAGCACTTTGCCGTCGCGTTTGACAATTGATAAAGGTTTACGCAGATCCAAAGTTCCCCGGTATACCCGGCCGATACCGATACGTCCGACAAATGTGGAATAATCCAGCGTTGCCACCTGCAGCTGTACTGCGCCTTCACGCACCGGCGGCGGCGGGACGCAGTCGATCATGGCATCGAGCAGCGGGGTGAATGACTCGGGGGTGTCATCCAGATTCCGGATGGCCCAGCCGTCGCGGCCGCTGGCGAAAAGAGTGGGGAAGTCCAACTGTTCATCCGAGGCATCCAATTCACAGAAAAGATCGAAAACCTTGTTCTGGATCTCTGCCGGACGGGCATCGGGCTTATCCAGTTTGTTGATGACCACCACCGGGCGCAGATTGAGAGAAAGAGCTTTATCCAGCACGAAACGGGTCTGAGGCATGGGGCCTTCTGCGGCGTCCACGAGCAGCAGTACTCCGTCGGCCAGTTTCAAGACCCGTTCGACCTGTCCGCCGAAATCACTGTGTCCCGGAGTGTCGATGAGATTTATTTTGGTATTACGGTAAGTGATACTGATATTTTTGGATAAGATGGTGATGCCGCGTTCACGTTCAAGGTCGTTGCTGTCCAGAAAACACTCTTCGACAACTTCATTGTCCCGGAAAAGTTTGGCCTGCCGGGATATTTTGTCGATCAACGTGGTTTTGCCGTGATCGACATGGGCGATAATGGCGATATTTCTGATGTCCATGTATGATCTCTTGTGTAATAATGAAAATTGTTATTCATATAATATATCACCGGAATGCATTTTCTGCAAGCATCCGGTTGCCGCTGCCGGTTTTCCGTCTTTTTCAGCACATCAGAAACAGATGAGAGGATAAGTTTTGGTAAGTCGTTGTAAAAAATGTATTTGCGGCGGCTGCTGCGCGGGTGGGGCAGAACATATAATAAAAACAATAATTCCAGCTTAAAAAATTACAAAAGTCAAATTTGCCGGCGGTTATCCGGTCATGTATATTAATAGACAAAGAGCAGCTGCGGCATGGGGCAGTGCCGTCAATGCCGAATGGGAAAGTATTCCCGGAAATGGAGGGGATGGTCAGGAATTTGAAAAGTATGATTCTGAGCAGGAGATGATCGCCGCATTATTCTGTCACGGCGGGAGGAAAACAGGAAACTTTGACAGTACAGGTTGAATATTTCAGACGGAGAAAAATTATGGAAAAATATGATGTGAAAAAGTTGTTGGATTTAAGTGGCAAGATCGCACTTGTTTCCGGGGGAGTGCAAAATCTGGGGAAAGATATTGCGGAAGGGTTGTTGGAAGCCGGGGCGGCAGTGATCGTTACCAGCCGCAATCAGGAACACGCTGAAGCCTGGGCTGCTGAAAACGGGAAAAAATATCCGGGAAAAACATTCGGAATGGCACTCGATCTGGCCAGTGAAGAGTCCGTCACAGGATGTTTCGCTGCAATAAAGAAGCAATTCGGGCGTTTGGATGTGCTGGTCAATAACGCCATGACCCACTCACCTGATGAGACCGGAATTCTGGAAACAGAACCGCTTCATGCATGGGAAGAGTGTATCGAAGTCAATCTGACCGGTGTCTTTCTCATGATGCGGGAGTATGCCAAACTGATGATTCCGCTGCGCAGTGGTTGTGTGATCAATATGGCATCCATCGCCGGAGCTGTCGGGCGTGACCGGCGGATCTATAAAAATATGAAACCGCAACCGGTCCATTATGCGGCTGCCAAGGCCGGGGTGATCGGATTGACTTACGATTGTGCTGCTTCACTGGGGCATTACGGGATCAGAGTCAATGCACTTTCACCGGGAGGAGTGGAGCGTACCCAGCCGGAAGCTTTTATTCATGATTATGCTGATAAGACTATGCTCCGGCGGATGGGCAGAACAGAAACCGACCTCAAAGGGGTCATCGTGTTTCTCGCTTCTGAGGCAGCCGGATATATCACCGGACAGAATATTTTTGCGGATGGCGGATTTACCAGATTCAAATAAGCGGAAGAAAAATGAAAACGTTAAAAATTGCGGTAGTCGGTTGCGGTTCGATCGGGTTGCGCCATCTGTATAATTTGACGCGGATATCAGAATACAGCCGGGGGGGAAATCCATGTCAGGAACTGCCGGAAAATATCAGGAAACATCCGTTTTTGCCGCTGTCACTTGAAATAGCTGCTCTTGATCCGGGAGCCGCTGCTCCGTCGGATGTCGCGGCGATCAGCAGGGATATCAAGTTTTTTGTCCGGTGGGAAGATTTGAAAAATTTTCATCCGGAAATAGTTATCGTTGCCACTCCGAATCATCTGCACAAGCAGAATACCCTTGATGCTTTGGCTATGGGAGCGCATGTCCTTTGCGAGAAGCCGATCGCCTGTTCGGTCGCAGATGCCGGAGAAATGGTTGAAGCGGCCGGAAAAGCCAACCGGGTTCTGGCAGTAGGACAAACAGAACGTTTCCGGGAGGCAACAGCGGCAATGATCAGAATGGCCCGGAACGGGGAATTGGGAAATCTGATCGGCGGACGGGCAATGGTCGGTACTTATAATACACTTTTGTGTGCAAAAGATAAAAAGCACCGGATGGAAAATTTCGGAACGATCGTTATTGACTATATTCATGAACTCGATCTGCTTCATGCGGTATTCGGACCGGCAGTTGCGGCGAAAGGTTTTTTCAATAATCTGTCACGCAAAGAGTTGCAGGCATTGCCGACATTGGCGGCAGCAGTGGTGCAGTATCAGAATAAAGAGGTCGTTTCTCTGCATTTTGATTATGTTCAGCATCCGCAGAGAAGAATACTGGAACTTTTTGGCGATAAAAAAACAGTTGTCTACGATTTTCAGTGTGATTCTCTGGAAGTTTGGGATGCCGGACAGGACAAGCCGCAGGTGCTGTCATGGAATAATGACCGGAATGATCAATTCGTCCGGGAACATCTGGATATGTTTTCCGCTGTGATGTGCGGTACCGGACCGCAAGTCGATGGGAAAGCCGCTGCTGAAGTTCTGGCGACTGCTGAAATGGTTCTTGATTCCATACAGCAGTAAAAGTAAAGGCAAAGGGCTGCAGCAGAATATCGGTTCTGCCGCAGCCCTGCTTTTTTGTAAATCAGTTGGCAGCAACGGTTTCTTTCAACTGTCCGGCCAGAGTATATCCGGCCTCGAAAGCCTTGAGCAGTTCTTCGCCGGTCGGTTTGTATTTGGATTGAATAAAGGCGATCGGCTGTTCAAACTTCATGTTTTCCAGTTCGGCAGCGATCTGTTTGGCTCCTTCACCACTCCAGCCGCATGAACCGAACGCAAAACCGATTTTATTCTGCGGTTTGAGGCCTTTGACATAAGTCAGGACATCCGCCATTGCAGGGAATACTTGATTATTCATCGTCGGCGCGCCGAATGCGACCAGTCCGGAATTGGCGACTGCGGTCATCACGGCACTGCGTTCACTGACTGCCAGATCAATGATCTTCACTTCCACTCCGGCCGCCCGGACGCCGTCGGCGAAAGCCCGGGCCAGATCTTCGGTCGCATGCCACATGGTGGCGAAAATTACCGCCGCCCGGAGTTGCGGTTTCTGTTCGGCATAACGGCGGTATGCCGAGAAAACTTCTCCGAAGTTCCGGCGGAAAAGCGGCCCGTGATCCGGAGCAATAACCTGCAGCGGCAGATTCAACGATGGCAGGGAATCCAACAGCGAGAGAACTTTGGCACTCTGGGCGTTGATGATATTTGCATAGTATTTGCTCATCTCGTATTCCAACGTTTCTCCCGGATATTCATCGGCCCACAATTTGCTGCCGGCCAGATGCTGTCCGAATGCATCCTGGGAGAACATCACTCCGTCACGATCATAAAAACTGATCATGCTGTCCGGCCAGTGCAGCATTCTGGTTTCAACAAAGCTCAAATTTCCGGCTCCCAGTGAAACCGGGGCAGTCACAACTTCAGCATCGATCCCGTAATAGGCTTTCAAAGTTTTTGCTCCCATCACTGAAGCAAAGACCTTTTCCGGTTTGATCGCTTCTATTGCCTGCTGCAATGCTCCGGAATGGTCAGGTTCGGCGTGATTGGAGATGATGTAATCGATTTTTTCCGGATCGATCACACTGGAAATACGTTCCATCATTTCTGCGAAAAAGCCGGCTTTGACCGTATCGATCAGGGTAACTTTTTCATCGATGATCAGAAACGCATTATAAGTTGTTCCTCTCTCGGTCAGATATCCGTGAAAATTGCGGACGCTCCAATCGACGGCACCGACCCACCAGACATTTTCTGAAATTTTTTCAGCATTGTAAAAACTTTTCATTCATCCCCCCATATCAAGATTTGTAATATTAAGATTTTTTCCATAATCCATGAAGATTGCAGCTCTCCCGGATGATAAGTTTAGGTGACAAAGGCACATAAAACGCCGCTTGCGGCAGATCGCCGGGTTTGAGGCGGCAGCGGTTGACATAATTTCCATTGATGACTTCGATCCATTCGATGTGATGTTCCTCGGTCATCGGGTGGGCGACTTCACCGACCTTCACGAGGATGCCGCCTTCACATGCTTCCACGACCGGAACATGTTTTTCCACAGCGGCATCGACCGAATTTTCATTCTGCAATGTCATCGGGATACCACAGCATACCGGAGCCTGGATATCCTTATGTCCGGCGGAAGTTACCTCCAGCTGCAAACCGCATCTGGAACAACGGTAGATCTCATTGTTTTTCATCTTTGTATATTCTCCGTTTCCCCACCGTTTTATTCACATTCCCCGTAATTTTCCGGGCACATCCCGGTCACGTCACTTAATATACGATTGTTTTCTGCTTTTTCAACTTGAAATAATGGGAAATGAGCGATATATTTTTACGGTGTTCCAGAGAAGAAAAGGAGAAGTTATGTCAGAGATGAAAATACCGGCCGATATCGCCGGAATGTCTTTCGAAGCGGCGATCGCCGAATTGGAAACGCTGGTAACCGAAATGGAAAATGGCCGCCGGACGCTGAATGAATTGATGACCGCTTTTGAACGGGGCAGATTGCTTTCCGAACATTGCCGCATGCAGTTGTCTTTGCTGGAAAAGCGCATATCGGTGCTGTCCGGGGATGACGGCAAAGAGGGCAGCTGGGAGGCATTCGATGCCTCAGCCGGAATGCGGAATTGAACTCTCTTTCCAATGTAAAACAGTGGCGGATCAGGCGGAATGGAAATATTTTGAACATGAGTTCGTGTTTCATTCAAAGAAAAATCGGAAAACCACTGAAAGCGTTTTGAAAGTTGGCGGCAAAGGGCGGCGGATCGACCTCGCTGATTTAAAACTGCTGCCAGTCAATGAAATTGCCGTAAAGCACTCTGCCGACTGTTTCCAAAGTATGAAAACTGCACTGGTGCCGGGTTTTGTGCTTCGGTATATCCCCCATTCCAAACCGGAAGTGGATTTTTACTGGCTCGGCAAAGCTCCGTGCAAACTTGATGAAGTGCGCACATCCGGAGGCAAATTTCCAATATCCAAGTTCGATTTTACTGCACAGTAAACAGGTTGCCAGAACAAGGAAAAAAAGCACAACAGCCGTAAAATATTCATTTTTTTTCTGGCAGCCATTTGCAATTTATTATTCCGAGGAATATATTATAGAACAAGTTTAACGAAAAACGTTGTGGTGTGATATTATGAGACCGACATTAAAAGAGATATCCCGGCGTCTGAGGGTCAGTGCCATGACAGTGTCGCTGGTTTTAAGTGGAAAATCAAGCGGCCGGGTTTCTGCTGAGTTGGCAGAAAAGATCCGTCAGGCCGCCGAAGAGATGGGATACCGGGAGAACCGTCTGGCGCAAGCCGTCCGTACCGGAGTTGTGCCTTTGATCGCTTTGTGTATCTACGAGGCCAATGATGGTTCCGCGACTCCGAATCTGTATTGGTTTGACATAATCGGCAGTGCCAAACGGACTTTTGCGGCAGAAAAGGTTGAAGTGCTTTTCATTACCTATTCCAGTGTGGAGGAGCTGGCCGGGAGGATCAGTTCGCTGCGTGATGCAAATATGATCGGCGGAGTGATCAGCAACCTTGCTATTCCCGGGAAAAATCATGAAGTCTGTCAATTTATCAAAAATTGCGGTTTGCCCGGGGTTATTTTCGGAGAACCTCCGGAAGAGGCGATGTTGCCATATTCGGTAGTCGATTCCGATGAGATGGTTGGGGCAATGCTGGAGTTTCTGCGGCCGAAAGGGGCCGGAGAATTGAAGTGGTTCAGCCGATATTCCGACTTGCCGACCGCTGAAGAAGCTGCGGATGAAACGATATTTTTCCAGGTCAGCAGCGAATTGTCCCGGACCAGATTGATCGAATTGGCCGGAGTCCCTGCGGAAAGGATCGTGATCGTCAGCCACTATATCTCCGATTTGGGGGGGCATCAGGGTTTTCTGGTAAAAAGCCACACTGAAGAACGCTGCATACACGCTCTGCGTGCCATTCAGCAGCAAATCCGCAAAGAAAAAATTACAGAATTTTCCAAAATCATAAAATTGACCGGTTCTGATATGACTTGGATCGAACCGATCAGCAGAAAAGGAGTTGAAAAATGAAAAAATTTGTGATCATCGGCAATGGCGGACGCAGCGGCATGTATGTCAATGCGCTCTGTCAGGATTACCGGGCGGAGAATAAGCTGGTCGCATTGTGCGATACCAACTTTTCCCGTATGAACTACTGGAAAGATTATATTGTCAAAGCCGGATGTGATGCTCCGGCGGTTTATCACGCTTCCGAATTTGACCGGATGATCGCGGAACAGCGGCCGGATAAAGTGATCGTCTGTTCGATCGACCGCACCCATCATAAATACATCTGCCGGGCAATGGAACTTGGGTGTGATGTCATTTCGGAAAAACCGATGACCATTGATGCGGAAAAATGTCAGCAGATCATCGATACCAAAAAGCGTACCGGGCGGGATTTGACTGTGACATTCAATTACCGTTATTCTCCGCGCAACACCAAAGTCAAAGAGCTGCTGGCTTCCGGAATAGCCGGAGAGATCACCAGTGTTACTTTTGAGTGGCTTTTGGATACCAGTCACGGAGCTGATTATTTCCGTCGCTGGCACCGGGATAAGCGTAATTCCGGCGGTTTGCTGGTTCACAAATCCACGCATCACTTTGACCTGATGAATTGGTGGCTCGACTCTGCTCCGGAAACGGTATTTGCGATGGGAGGATTGAAGTTCTACGGCAAAGAAAATGCGGAAAAGCGCGGTGTTACTGAATTTTATGCCCGGTCCAGAGGCAGTGAGATCGCGGCGAAAGATCCATTCGGTTTCAAAGTGATCGAGAGTGATGAAGCATTGATGGCACTCTATTTCAACGCGGAGCATGAAGATGGCTATTACCGGGATCAGAGCGTTTTCAGTGACGGAATTTCCATTGAGGACAATATGAGTGTGATGATCCGTTATACCAACGGAGTGACCATGACCTATTCGCTTTACGCTCACAGTCCCAAAGAGGGATACCGGGTTTGTTTCAACGGTACGAAAGGCCGGTTGGAATTCAATGTGGTGGAGAAAAGTTTTGTTGACGGGGGCCACGAAGACTTCAATCAGCCGGGAATGCGGGAACTCGGTGAAGAGGATTCCGGCATTCCGGAGATCACTTTTCAGCCGCTTTGGGGCAAACCCAGGGTCATTACCTATGAGGAAACCGACAAAGCCGGACACGGCGGGGGAGATAAGCGTATGCTCAAAGATATTTTTGCCGGTGTGGAGGATGATCCTCTGGGACACGCCGCCAACTATATCGACGGAGCGAAGTCCATTCTTTCCGGTATCGCCGCCAATAAATCTATTGCCATCGGCGCGCCGGTCAATGTGGCGGAACTGGTGAAGTTTTAAGTGTAAGCAGCTGTGAATTGAGCTGCTCCCCCGGATTTTACAGGGGAGACTCCAAGAAAGAGCTGAAAAAATTTTCAAATAAGAGTTTAACGCTAAACTAAAGGAGATTCTGAAATGAAAAGAGAAGTCAACAAATTGTTCGTATTTGCCGGGCGGCAGGTAAGCCGGTTATCGTTTACTCTGATTGAATTGCTTGTGGTCATTGCCATTATTGCGATTCTGGCCGCGATTCTGCTTCCGGCATTGAATAGTGCCCGTGAACGCGGCAGAACGGCCAGCTGTATCAATAATCTCAAACAATTCGGAGTCGCTTCGGCCAGCTATACTGCTGATTACGATGGTTACGTGATAGCGACTACCATAAAAGGGGCATCCGGAGATGTCGGCTGGTATTTGTATCTTTCTGACGGCAAGAACGAAGAATATAAAAATCTGGGATATATCAAAGATCATAATGTCTACCGTTGTCCGTCCAATCCGAAGTGGCAATTCAACAAACGGTATCTCGGATATGGCCATAATCTCCGGACATTTTCATTCTCAACCACCCATGAGAATTACAAGACTCAGTATAAAGAACACAATTATGCTGCCACCGGCAGGAGCAGCAAACTGGTACTTCTTGCCGATAGTGTTCTGCATTATACCAACCATAGTGATGCTGATACCACTATCATCGAACCGGTAAAGGCAAAAGAGTACGGCGGCGATTACAACTGCAATGCCCCGGCATTCCGTCACAGCAAAGGCTGCACCTCGCTGATGCTTGATGGTCATGTGGAAGTTATTTCCTTTGATACCTGGTACGCCGATGGTAAAAA
>JAGBZM010000067.1 GCA_017628235.1 Lentisphaeria bacterium
AATGGTGTTGATTTGGTTACTGCCGACAACACCTTCAGCAGTAACTTCTCCGGCGAATGGCGAATCAAGGCCTACCACGCAACTCAGCCTGACGTGATCGTCAACGGCACCGGCAAACTGGTTTCGGTCAATCAGAACATCGTTATGAAACCGCTGGACCGTACCGTGATAAAATCCATCGATGTCCGGGTGGGAGCTGTCGTCAAAGAGGGTGATCTGCTGATGACCTTTGACCCGACGATCAATCAGGCCGAGGAAGAACGACTGACCAGTGAATTCCAGAGCATCAAAGCGCAATATGAGAGGTGGAGTGCCGAATATACCGGCACCGGATATGCTCCGCCGTCTCCCAATCAGAATGAAAAATGGCAGCTGGATATTTTCCGCCAGCGTTCTCAATATTACACGGAAAAGATCCGCTACTTCGATGAATCCGTAAGGCGGGTCGAAATCAATATCGAAGCCACTAAAGAACAGTTGAGCAAACAGAAAGAACGGCTCGCCGGCATGAAAGAATTGGTCGATATGCAGGAGAAACTGGCCAAAAATCATGCCGGAACCAAAGTCGAATTGCTGCAATACCGCATGAGTTATCAGCAACAGGAAGCGGAAATTTCCAAACTGGAAAATTCCATCCGGGAAGCGGTGGCACAGAGAGAATCCCATATCGCTGAAAAACAGACATTTATCAATGAGTGGAAAAAAGATGTCGCAGAAAATCTGGTCGCCGCCGAACAGGCCCTGACCACCATCACCAAAAGCCTCGATAAAGTCGTGCAGCTCAATCAATACATCCAGCTGCGCGCACCCTGCGATGCCATCGTCCACGAAATCGCCAACTTCCCGGTCGGTTCTGCCGTCCGCGAAGCCGAAGCCCTGATCACGCTGGTTCCGATCAACTGCGAAATCGAATTGGAAGCGGAGATCCCCGCCAAAGATATCGGCAAAGTGCGCCCCGGGGATTCAGTGCGGGTGAAACTGAATGCTTTTCCGTTCCAGAAACACGGCACCCTGTCCGGCAAGATCCGCACGATCAGTGAAGATACTTTCCAGCGCAATACTCAGGAGCATGAATTGGAAGCTCCGACCTATTACCGTTCACGGATAACTTTAAGCGGTTCTCTGCGTAACGTCCACGATAATTTCCGCCTGATCCCCGGTATGGAGGCGCAGGCGGAAATCAAAGTAGGCACCCGCAGTGTATTGGAATATATCATCCATCCGTTGATAAAATCTCTGGATGAGGCAATACGCGAACCGTGAGTGTGAGAAAAAAATAATGCATCTTAACAAACCATAACACAAGGAGTACCAACAGTATGAAAATCAGTAAATTGTCAGTGACGGCCGCCGCCGTGCTGGTCTTTATGGCCGGTTGCAAATCTTTTGACGAGTATCAGCAGGAGCGTCTGACCAAAGCAGTGGCGCACTTTGAAAGAGCGCAGTACAGCAATATCGATGCGGAAAAAGTGTTGACCCTTAACGAGTGTTTCGCGATGGCGCGGGCCAACAATCTGGATTTGAAAGTTTTCGGGCTGGAAGAGAAAGTTTCCAAAGAGATGCGGACTTTTGAAATCCTCGGCATGCTGCCGGAACTCAATGTTTCCAACAATCTCAGCAGCCGCGACAACACTCCGGCATCCAGCAGCCGTCAGATCGACGGAAACGGTTATGGTACATTCAGTTATTCCCAGAGTCAGGATCGGACGGTCAACTATCTGAATATCGACCTGGCATTGAGCGTGGTGGACTTCGGTCTGGCCTTTTTCAATACCTGTCAGGCGCATGACCGGATGCTGCTGCGCCAGCAGTACACCCGCCGGGCGGAACAGAATCTGGTGCTGGACACCGTAAGAGTCTACTTCCAGGTGGCCGCTTCCCAGCGGGCGATCAAGGTCACGACCAAACTGCTGGAAGATTGCAAAAACCGTTACCAGCTCATCGAAAAAATGGGCGAAGCCGGAGAAATCACTCCTTTCCGCGCTTTCGACGAAGCCAAACGCTTCATCGACATGGAAAAACGTCTGACCAACTACATCCGCGCCTACGAAAACAGCTGCGTGGAACTGCGTTCACTGCTGGGTCTTTATCCCAGTGCCAAAATCAAAGTCGATGACAGTGTGCTGGATACGATCCCCGAATTCACCTTCCCGGAAATGGAACTTATGGAACAGATCGCGCTGATGAAGCGGCCGGAGCTTTTTGAAATCGACATGCAGAAACACATCAATGTGCTGGAGTGCCGCAAAACCATCGTTTCCATGTTCCCCAATGTGCGGATGTTCATCGATTTCACCAACAGTAACAACAGCTTTCTCTATCACAACAGTTGGATCGAACTGGGTATCCGCGCCGCGTACAATCTCTTGACCATCCCCCGGCAGCTGCACCGTTATTTCGCCTACAGCGCGCAGGTGGATGCTGAAGAGTACCGTTCTTACGCGCAGGCGGTAGCGGTAATGGCGCAGGTCCGTATCGCCCATGCCAATCTGATGGCGACCAGAGAACGGCTCAATATCGATCTGCGCAGCAGCAATACTTTCCGCAAACATCTGACCAAAGCAGAGGAAAGCAGCCGGATTTCCGGGGAATTGTCCCAGCTCGAACTGGCTCACATGCGTTTGGAAACTGCGGAAAAGGAGATCGAAAAATATTTGTCCATCGGCAACTACTACGTTTCCTACTACCGGGTACTCAATACTCTGGGTATCGAAAATCTTCACGAGACCACCGTCGCTGACTTGAAAGGCAAACTTGATGCCGAAAGAGTCCGCGCCGCCAAGGAGTTGGAAAAGGCCCGGGAAGAGTTTGAGGCCGCCGAAAAAGCCGCTGCTCAGAAAGCTGAAGAAGCAAAAAAAGCAGAGGCGGAACGCAAACCGGCCGATCCGGATGCCCCCGCGATCCCGGCCGATCCGACCGTCAAAAACGAAGTCAAGTGAGATGGCTGAATCATGAAAGAGCTTGAATTTTTCAAACTTGAGGATCGCGTGCTTTTTGACGCGGCGGCAGCAGCTGATATCGTGGCCGCCGCCGAAGCGGCACAAAATGATCCCAATGCCGATATGAGCGAAAGCGACCGGCAGGCGCAGCAGGAGCGCGAAGCCGTGAAAAATGCTCCTCCGGAGAACCCGGCAGCCGGTGTTTCCGGTAATGTTCCGGCCGACCCGGCGGATATCACCGATGTCAATGCTGAAGTCGATGCTTTGATAGATGGCTTGATCCCCTCCGGCACGACAGGTAAAGAACTGGTGGTCATCAACTCTTCAGTAACCGATAAAGCTGCGATCATCGACGCTCTGCATTCCGGACAGGAATATCTGATTCTGAGTGAAAGAAACGGTCTGGCGGAACTCAACGCCTTTCTGGATCAAAGCGGCACGGTCTATTCGGCCATCCATCTGGTCACTCACGGCAATGACGGTTATATTTCGGTCAATGGCCAAATCATTGATTCCGGCAGTTTCGATGCTCAGGCGTGGCAGGAAATCGGTGAACATCTGACGGAAGATGGAGATATTCTGCTTTACGGCTGCAACACCGCTGCCGGTACTGAGGGCCGGGAACTGATCGGCATGATCGCCGATGCTTCTGGTGCAGATGTGGCGGCAAGTACCGATACCACCGGCATATCCGGCAACTGGGATTTGGAATACTCTGCGGGAGTTGTGGAAACCGGGGAAATCGAAGCTGACGACTTCACCGGCAACCTGACCACCTATACCGTTGATACGTACACCGATACCGTCGATTCCGGCGATAACGCAACCAGTTTGCGGGAAGCGATCACGCAAGCCAACAGCAATGCCGGTTCAGAGATCATTTTTGATACTTCCACCTGGGGCAGCAATACGACGATCACCCTGGACAGTCATCAGCTTGAGATCGCAGCCGATGTCACCATTACCGGCGATGCTGATACCCGGATCACCATTACCACTGCTGACGATCTGATCCGGATATTCAATGCCGAGGTTGACAACGACATTTCGATATCGATCAGTTATTTGGATCTGGACGGCGGTGACGGCTTATCCGACACCTCATCCATATGGTCTGGCGGAGCGATCCATATCAACAGTGGTTTTGGAAGTGCAGATTTGACCCTCGACCATGTCAATATTACCGATTCCCGGGGCCAGGACGGCGGAGCTGTTTTTATCAATGCCGACAGCAATGCCAAACTGACCTTGAAAAATGTCTCCATCAGCAACTGTCAGGCCGTTTACGGCGGAGCAGTTGCAATTACAACTGGCACCGGCAACATATCTTTGGATATTGTCAATTCCACATTGTACGGCAACAGTGCGATCACCCACAGTATGGGAAGCGGTGACGGAGGGGCGGTATATGTCAATGCCGGCAATGCTTTCACCATAAATGTGGTCGATTCCACCATCACCGGCAACTGTGATGCTCACAGCGGGGGATACGGCGGAGGAATATTTGCTAAAGCAGCAAATGCTGCAGATGCTTCACCGTCGTCCTTGAATATTCTCAACAGTATTGTATACGGCAATTACCAGCTTGATGACAGTAACGCTGTCGTTGATTCCTCTATTTACGTTTCCGGCGATACAAAAGTAAATGTTGTGCATTCCGTATATGACAAAGTTATTGACGGAAATTTGGATGAATACCTTTCTGAAAAGCCGGACAGCACTTATGACGGCCCGCTTTTCACCAACAGCACCGGTTCGATTGCCGGTTCAAGTGTTTCCTTGAGCGATATTTTCGCTTCGACGGTCACTGACAGTAACGGAGCGACGGTTGCAGGATTCAGCGATGGTACAGTCGCAGTGAACAATCAGAATATCGCCGGATACGGCGGGGTGAAAACCGCGTATACCAATGGCGGATATCTCTATGATGCCGGCAATGGCAATTGGAAAGATATGTCCGGCAATTCCGTTTCCTCTCCGGCGAATGACAATATCATCAGCACGGATCAAGTGGGAAATGACCGGACGCTGGCCAATACTTACTTCGGTGTCAATGAGTATTTCATCGGCGCAGTCGCCGGGAAAATCTATCTGGAAGTAAAACCGGCAGATATCCCGGAAGTAAAGTATAACGGTCAAACTCATTCAACCACCGTCACTTATCATACGGCAAACACCGATTTGGATACCAGCCGGATCACGGCAGTTCTCAATGTCATCGCGCCTGAAACCAGCGGCAAAGATGTGGTTGCCGGCGGTTATGCGGTCAAGGCAAGCGGTCTTACCGCTTCATATAACGGGCAGGATGTGACAGGTGACTTTGATGTAGAATATCTGGAAGGCAACATCACTGTCGTTGCCCGCGATGTGACTATGACTTCCGGTACGGCGGAAAAGATCTATGACGGCAGTGCTTTGACCGACAGTTCAATTGCGGTCGGCGGCGATGGTTTTGTCAACGGCGAAGGTGCAGCATTCAACGTGACCGGTTCTCAAACCGATGCCGGCAGCAGCAGCAACACCTTTGATTACACGCTTGATTCCAACACGCTGGCAGTCAATTACAACATCACCCGGACCGAAGGCACGTTGACCGTCACGCCTAAAGATGTGACTGTGCAATATGTTACAAATGAACCGTATTATTACAACGGTACGGATCAGAAAGATTCGGTAACGGCATATTACACGGATGTGAATAATAATCAAATCCCGCTTGTTATCGACTGGGGCGGCAAAAGTTTTACCGAACCGGGCAGTTACACGATCACAGTTTCCATCAATGACGGCAACTACCGTGCGGTCAATACCTCCTTTACGGTGGTGATGAACAGTACCGGTATCGGCGGCGGTGAATACTCCGACGGTTTGAATCCGCAATATTCCGGCATCATACCTGCCATGCAGGGAGATTTGAATGCCAATGGTACCGGTGGGGATAACCCCTACGGCAACTTCTATACGATGAACTACTCCGAACTTGTTTATCACACCATGCTCCGGCACAACCCCGGACGCGGCGGCGAAGTGAATATCATCACCGGCAGCCAGGAATTGACCGGCACCGGAGAAAGCGTGTCGCTGGATACTTTGAAATTCATGCCGATGACGCCCGACCGGATGATCCGCGAAAGTTCCGTGTTCCCGGCCGATCCTCCGGCGGATGCCCTCTATGTGGACGGTGAAAATCCGTTGACCGGTTTCTGGTCATCGCTGCCCGGTCTGGAAGCAGTGCCGGAGAAGGTCGAAGCATTCAAAGACGATCTGGAAAAATTGCTGGAGGAGTTCATTCTGGCATGAAATATCCGGGAATAATTGCAGTTATTCTGCTCTGTTGCGGTGCATTGTCCGCCCGGGAAAAGGTGCGGACAGTGCTGTTTCCCCGGCGGGAAGCGGTACTTGCCTCCCGCGTGGAATCCCGGCTGCTGCCCTGTACATTGCGCGTGGGCGAATCATTCCCGGCCGGAGCAGAACTGCTTAAACTGGATGACCGGCGGTATGTTCTGGAATACAAGCGCACTTCCGCCCAATATGATTTCCATGAAGCGGCATTTGAAACCAAACGCAAACTCCGTGAAAAGAGTTTGACCAGCGATTTTGAATTGAAAAAAGCGGAGTTCGACAAGCACATGTCCCGCGCCGCGATGGACCGGGCCGGTCTGGATCTGGCCGCCTGCACAGTAAAAGCCCCGTTCCCCGGAAAACTGGCAGAACTTATCACCAGAGAGTATGAAACCGTACGACCGGGACAGGAGTTGTGCCGGATCATCGATGACCGTACCCTGATGGCGGTGATGAATGTACCGGCGGGAGATGAAAAATTGACCGCTGCCGGAAATACGGTAAAGATCCGCATGGATGACGGCAAAGTGATTTCCGGCAGGATATATGAAGTTTCCCCGCAAGCCGATCACCGGACCGGAACACGGCGCATCCGGGTGGAAATCGACAATTCCCGGGGAGTTCTGACTGCCGGTACGACAGGGGAATTACTTTATGACCGGTGACGGAACGGCGGCAAAACTGCGGACAATGGCCATGATCCTGAAATTGGGGCATGACCTCTTTGACGCAAAAGATTTTGATGATGCAGCACTGCGGGTTGTCAATGACAGCCGGGTGCTGTTGAATTTCCGCAGTGCTGCCTTTTTCCTCTGTTCCGGATGCCGGGTGGAACTGGCCGCCCAATCGGGCATTCCGGAGAAAAATCCCCGTTCCCGTCTGGCCCTCGAACAGAAAGAGCTGCTGGAAAAAAATCTGCCCCGGCCAGATGAAATACAAACCGTAAAACCCGGTGACGGAGAAGGTATATATCTGATTTTCAGATTTGCTCCGCCGCAGGCAACTGCCGGAACCGGCGAATACATCCTGCTTCTGGAATATCCCGGCAATGTCCCGGAAGGTATGGAACAATTGATCCGCCTGTTGGGCAAATCCATTGCCGAAGCTCTTGCTTTCCACCGACTTTCCGGCCGGAAACGTCCGGCAAATGACCTCCGGAAAAAGAAAATTTTTCTGGGGATGGCACTATTGGCGGCTGTTGCTGCGATAATGTTCATCCGGGTGCCGGAGAGCGCGACAGCGGAATTTACCCTTATCCCGGAGAAAAAATCTCCGGCTTACGCCCAATTCGACGGGACCATCGCCCGCACTTTCCGGCAGGACGGTGACACGGTGCAGTCCGGTGAAGTAATCGCTGAATATGACCGGAGTTTGCTGGAATACCGTCTGGAACAGGCAAAACTTGAATTGTTGGAACTCGATGCCAAAATCACTCTGGAAAGACACAATTCATTCACCGATCAGGAGAAACTCGGCAAAGTAAAACTGCTTGAGCTTCAAAAGGAAATAGCTCTGGTAAAAGTCAAAGAGGCACAATGGTTTCTGGATCATGCCGCAATCAAAGCTCCGGCAGCCGGAGTGCTGGTATATAATTCCGGGACGGACAAAACGCTCTCCGGACGGGCGGTACGGATCGGAGATGAATTATTCACAGTTTACGGCGGCAGCGGGATCACCGCAGAAATTCCGGTCGATGAAAAAGATGCCTCCATTCTCCGCGACGGCTTCTCCGTAACGGCATTTCTGCATACCGCCCCGGAAACCGCAATAACCATAACCGGCCTGCGGGTCTCTGCATATCCGGAACTTACCGGAGAACAGAAATACTGCTATAAAGTGTACGGTTCTCTGCCGGAAACCGCCGCCGGAAACCATGAATTGCGTTATGGGATGCGGGGCGTAGCCAAAATTGACGGCAGTAAAGTATCGCTCTTTTACCGGTTGTTCAAAAGTCTTCTGCTCTGGTTCCGGGGGATGTGATGCCGATGACCGACACAATCAAAACCGGAATTTTCCGCCCGGATATCCGTATCATCCGGCGCGATCCGGTGATGTTATTTGACCCTCAGGCAGACGCATATTACCGTATTTCCGCACGGGCCGCCCGGATAATCTCCCGGATGACCTCGGTGATGAGCATGGATGATTTTTTAACCGAACTGGAAAAAAACGGGATCTCTGCCACCGCCGGAGAAGTGAGTAAACTGTTGGCATTTCTGCGGCAGAATAATCTGCTGGTACCGGAATATTCGGAGCTGTCGTTCAAACGGGGAAAGCTCTCCGAAGCCCGGGAAAAGAGCCGTTTTCTGCGCTGGGCGGCGGCGTACATGTACTTCCGGCTGCCGCCGATGCATCCGGAAAAATTCTTCCGGGCGGCGGCCCCGTATCTCTCGCCGCTGGCCTCAAAAAAATTTATTTTTCTGCTGATGATACCCGCTGTCGCCGGATATATTCTGGCACTGCAGGATCTGACCGGAATACGGCAGAATTTTGCCGACACGCTCTCCTGGGCGGGAATGGCGAAATATTTTGCGGCAATAGTGTTTTTGAAGATCATCCACGAAGCGGCCCACTCTCTGGCGGCGATCCGTTTCAATTGCCGGGTGCGGGGGATCGGAATCGGCTTCATGCTCTTTTATCCCCGGCTGTACACGGATACGACCGACAGCTGGCAGCTGCCGCGAAGACAACGGCTGCTGATCGACGGTGCCGGGATCATTGCCGAATTGCTCACCGGCGGGATCGCCGCATTGCTTTACTTTTATCTGCCGCCGGGGGTATGGCGGTCAACGATGTTTTATATTTTTACCGTCAGTACCATTTCCACTTTGCTGGTCAACGGCAATCCATTCATCCGGTATGACGGTTATTATATCCTTTGCGATCTGACCGGTATCGACAATCTGATGTCCCGTTCCGGCGAACACATCCGGCGGTGCTGGCGGTATTATCTGCTCCAACTGGGAACCGGACCGCAGGAAAATCATCGCTGGTTTCTGCTGTTTTTCGGTATTGGAGCATTGATTTACCGGATATTCCTCTATACGGCGATCATTCTGGTGATCTATCATAACTTCATCAAAGCAGCAGCCTGGCTGCTGCTGGCAGCGGAGATATGGATGATCTTTCTGCATCCGGTGATCCGGGAGATCCGCGAAGTCCGGACATTGGCCGCCGCTTCGGGCCGGAAGGCGGGAATATATCTTATCACGCTTCTGTCTTTGACCGCAGCAGCGGTGCTTTTCATTCCCTGGGACTGGAGTTTCACGCTTGCCGGAGAGGTGGTTCCAGCGCACCGCTATCCGGTCACTGTGGTGGAAGCCGGATACCTTACCGCAGACTTACCGGAAATACCGGTCAGGGTGACAAAGGGCGAAAAACTGCTGACTTTGAGTTCACCGCAATTAAGCATGGCACAGGAAAAATTGCAGAACCTGCTCCGGCACGATGAATTGCAGCACCGCATGGAACAGGTGGATGAGAAAAACTTTGCTTCCGGCAAAATCAGTGCCGGCAAGATCGCCGCCGACCGCAACGCTTTGCAGGAACTGCAGCGGCGGCAGCAGGAATTGACCCTGACTGCTCCGGCGGATGGCATTTTCCGGGTTTTCCCGGCAGACAGCTTCCGGAAAGGCAGATTTCTTGCCAGAGGCACGGCCATCGGAGAGGTGGCGGATGAAAAAAGCGTGATCTGCGCTTACGCCGACGAAAAAGATGCCGGAAGACTGCGCGCCGGTGATCCGGCAGAAATTTATGTCAGCGGCGAAGTTTCCGGATATCCGGCCCGGGTAACGGCAATCGATCAGGTGGCTTCCCCGTTGGATGATTCACCGCTGCTGCAGATTTACGGCGGAGAAATACCGGTCGGCCGCAATGACAGAAAAACGGGGCAATCCACTTCCGCCAGACTCTTTTACCGGGTGGAACTGAAGTGGATGACCGGCAATATCCCCTCGCCCGGCCGCAGGATCAGCTGCCGGATCACCCGCCGGGAACAACTGTTCCGGCCGCTGTGGCGGAATCTGCTGGGTATCTTCCGCCGGGAATTTTAACTTCACGGTGCCGGATTAAGTTGAAAAAAAGCCGGAATGGTGATATATTATTCATAATTGTATATTTGTATCATGTAATTGTTAAATTTTAAGAGAAAGGTGTATTATGAAAAAAATCGCAGAAAGTTTGACCGCATTCCTCGGTAAAGGCGGATGCGCACTCAAGGAAAATGTGCTGAAAAATTCCGGATCAGTGACCGTTTATCCGGATTCGATCCATGCTCTGGGCAATGCGGCAGTGCTGATGTGCCGCGATGACCGGCAGAAATACCTGCTGATCACCGCCGCCGGACAGAAAGATATTCCGGCCGGTTTTGAGGGAGAAACTGTGATTCTGGACAATAAGGCCGTCGCACTTATCGGTGAACTTTCTCCGGCCAATGCAGCGGCTTTGCGTAAATATTTCCCCTGGACCGCACCGAAAAGTCTGCGTAATGTCCGTACCACCGTCGGCTGCGGCGACCGTTTGGGTCTGGCAACCGTCGGTCACGTCCGGGCCGCCGCCAAAGTACAGGTTTCTCCGGTACTGGCCCAGCAGTCGATCCGCGAGTTGACCATGACCGGCAGAACCTTCCGCAAAGTGGTCGATGATGCCTGTTTTCTGGTCTTTGCCGCCGATTATCAGGATGGCTACGGAGCTGACGGCGATCACTTGAAAACGATCAAAGATATCGATTCCGCACTGGCCGCCGGAATGCCGATGATCACTCTCGACCTCTCCGACGTGATGAATGCCGCCGCCGGTGACTGGGATGCAGCCAAAATCGATGAAGCATTTGCCAAGCTGCCCGAAGAACTTCAATCGCTGGTGCTGAAAGATTATGCGGACAAAGAGTTTGTCCTCGGTACCGAAGTAACTGTCAAACTGGATGAATTGACCGCCAAACGTTGTGCGGTGATGTACACGGCTGCACTGGATTTCGCCTTTGAAGTCTATGAACATCTGAAAGCGGCACGCGGAGATGAATTCGATCTGGAAATCAGTATTGATGAAACCAGCAGTCCGACTCTGCCCAGCCATCACCTTTTCATCGTCCGGGAACTGCGCCGGAGAAAGGTGGAATTCAGTTCGCTGGCTCCCCGCTTTATCGGAGAATTCCAGAAAGCCATCGACTATATCGGTGATCTGGATGAATTTGACCGGCAGTTCAAAGTTCACGCTTTGATCGCCCAGAACTACGGCAACTACAAAATTTCAGTCCACAGCGGCAGCGATAAATTTGCCGTCTATCCCACCGTCGGCCGTGAAACCCGTCACTACCTGCATTTGAAAACCGCCGGAACCAGCTGGCTGGAAGCAGTCACGGTCATCGCGATCAAAGATCCGGCTCTTTACCGTGACATGCATCAGTGCGCGCTGGATAATGTCAATAATATGCTTAAATTGTATCACATCACGGCTGATTTCAACAAGATCCCGGCTCTCTCCGGCCTGAGCGACAGCGAATTGCCCGCTTTGATGGAAATGCCCGAGGCCCGGCAGCTGCTGCACATCAACTACGGCCCGATCCTCACCGGCAATCTGCGTGAACGTTTCTTTGAAGCCATGCACAAATTTGAAGCTGATTACGATGCCCGGATCGAGGCGCACTTTGACAAACACCTCTCGCTGCTCGGTGTGCCGGCCAAAAATTGATCGAACCTGATAAAATAATAAAATATAAACCTTTAAGGAGAAAAAAAATGATCAAAAAAATGTTTCTGATGATGTCGGTTTTCGCTTCTGTATGCTGCATGGCGGCAGATGATGCGGCCAAAGCCCAGCAGGGTTCATGGATGAATATGGCTCTGCCGATCATTCTGGTGGTCGTAATGATCTTCCTTTTCAGCCGGGCCAATAAAAAACAGCAGCGGCAGCGGCAGGAAATGCTCAATAAGATCGTCAAAGGTTCCAAAGTCCTGCTCAACAGCGGTATGTACGGAAAGATCGTTGAAGTCCGGGAAAATGAATTCCTGATCGAAATCGCGGAAAATGTCCGGGTGCTGGTGGTCAAGGAGGGCGTGGCCCGCGTGGAAGAGGAAGCTAAATAATTATGGAAAAAAAACCGTTGCTTTTGCGTTCACTGCTGGTATTGGTGGTGATCGCGGTCTTTGCCGGTGCGATGTATCCACTGGCAGAGCGAGATTATTATGAGGTGTTTCAGGAACTTCTGAAAGATCCTGCTGACAAGGAAGCTCTGGAGCTGATCACAGTCGCCAAAGCCAAAGAGGCAGCCGACCGCAATCTCTTTCAATCCCAGGCCCTGCTGGCAGCTGCGGACGAGGCCGGAGTGAATCTGGCTAAAAAGGTCAATGGTCAGGATCTGCACAACAACCGCGACGTAATGAGTCTGATCCGGAAAAAAGCTTCCAGTTCCATCCGTCTGGGACTCGACCTCAACGGCGGTGTGGAGTTTTATCTGGTCCTCGAACCGGACAGCGGACAAAGCGAAGATATGAAGCGGAATATGGAGGAAGACTTCGACCGTTACCGGGATGTGGCAGTGGAAACTTTGCGGAAACGTCTGGAAGGACAGAGCATTTTTGAAGCTGAAATCGCTCCGGCCGGAGCTACCGGTATCGTGTTGCGCGCACCGATCGTTTCCAAAGATGAAAAAGCCAAACTGCGCGACTTGATCCAGATGAGTGCCAAACTGGAATTCCGTCTGGTCAGAGAAAATATCCCCGCCGAAGCCCGCGAACAGTATCGCGCCAATCCGGAATATATGGAATACACCGAAATGGAGAATGGCAAACCGGTCATTCACAGTTATCTGGTGCAGCTGCTTCCGGAAATGGACGGCAAAAACATCACTATGGCACGGGCACACCGCGATGAAATGACCGGCCAGCTGCAGATCATGCTGCAATTCAATGCTGCCGGTGCGGAAGAATTCAAAGTCGTTACCGAAAAATATGTCGGCAAACAGCTGGCGATCGTCCTGGACGGCAAATTGTATTGCGCCCCGAGAATCAATGAACCTATCGCCGGCGGTAATGCCAGCATTTCCGGCAGCTTTACAGAAGAAGAAGCCAAAGGTATTGCCGATGCGCTGGTTTCCGGCAGTTTCCCCTTCAAAATCAGTGTGCAGGCGACCTTTGACACCGATCCGACTCTCGGCCGGGCCAGCGTGCAGAATGGTATCTTTGTCGGAATCATCTCTCTGGCTCTGGTGGCGGTTTTCATGCTGATCTACTACCGGTTCAGCGGTTTGATCTCGGTGATCGCACTGGCTCTGAATATCATGCTGATCCTCGGTGCGATGGCGGCATTTGACAGTACCCTGACTCTGCCGGGTATCGCCGGTATCGTGTTGACCATCGGTATGGCAGTCGATGCCAATGTGCTGATCTTTGAACGTATCCGCGAAGAGTTGAAAACCGGTAAATCGCTGTTCAACGCCGTCAATTCCGGTTACAACCGGGCGTTGTCGGCGGTGGTGGATTCCAATATC
>JAGBZM010000068.1 GCA_017628235.1 Lentisphaeria bacterium
AACTTCTCGTAGTCATCGCCATCATCGCTAACCTCGCGGCGATCCTGCTGCCCGCGCTCAAATCCGCCCGTGAACGCGGCCACGCCGCCAGCTGTATCAACAATCTCAAACAGCTTTTTATGTCTTTCAACAGTTATGTCGATGCGAATGATGAATTTTATCCGTGCCGTGATGAAGTGTCCAATGGCATGAAATGGGCACAGTCTCTGGCTAAACATGAAGGAATTGAGGTTGATGCTGCAGATAATGCCTGGTACACCAAACTCGATGTTCTCTTTTGTCCTAAAACTCTAAAACCGCTTCATTCTACTGCCCATGTCGCTTATCGTTCCGGTTATGGTGTTGCTCAATTTGGTCCTACTAAAATCAATTCAAGTTCCGGTCAGAAAAAACAATCTTCAATAGTTAACCATTCCAGAACTGTTTTGGTTGGAGATTGTACGGCCAGAGCTGATAAAAAGTATGGTTTCAATTATTTTGTCAACAGCGGCAGTTATTCTGAATCCTCTAGTGACAGTATCATAGATGGCAAACACAATCGTAATGGGAATTATGCCTTTTGCGATGGTCATGTCGAAGCAATTTCAAAAGAATCTTTTGTCGATTGGCTCGCCGATGGTGTTTTTTCCGCTGAATTCGATAAATAAGGATCAAATCTCATGACCAGACATCTGTTTTTGCTGCTGCCGTTATTCTTTTTGACGGCGGCGGCACAGGTAGTGGAGATCCCGCAGGTCGCCGACCGCTGGATAAAGGATGACATCCTGACCAGACAGAGCAATTCCGCGTGGAGTTTCGGCGCGGTGCTGCATGGATTTGTGCAGTTGAAAAATCCCGCCGCCGATGCCGTGAAAGATACGCAGGTGCGCCTCTTTCACGACGGTAAAAAGTTGTACTTCGGCTTTTTCCGTATCGTCAACGGACAATCTCTGTGCAATGTCTCCGAACGCGACGGCATTGTCTGGGGCGATGATTCGATTTTCCTTTTCGTCGTTCCCGATGCCGGTGATCCGGACCGCTTTTATCAGATCATCGTCAATATCAACGGCGCTGTTTACGATGAAGAGGTTTCGGCAAACGGCAAAAGCGATCCGGCTAAAAATTTCAACTCACTGAAATTCAATATTTTCAAAGGCGTGCGCGGCTGGCTTTTTTACGGTTCTGTGGATTTGGCCGAGCTTGGCATCGTTCCCGGCCGGGATTTCCTGCTTAATGTCGCCAGCCACCGCAAAGAGACCAACGGGGATGAGGAATACTCCACTTTCGCCCCCTTGAAAAATGCATCTTTCGGGACAATGAGCGACTTCCCCAAAGCCCGCCTCGCCGGAATCAAAAAAGAACCGCCGGTCTATACTTTCGCCAAATTTCCGGAACTCTGTCTGGATGGTGAGGTGGAATTCGGTACCAATGAGCGTTGGTACAAACGGATCAATGCTTCGGCTTCAAAATATTATAAAATATCCGGCATCAACAGTATCTATACCGAGTGCAAGCCGGGGATGAAGTTCGCCAACTGGTATCATGATCTGACTCTGGAGCCGGAACAAACCTATCAGATATCTTTCATGTGCCGGTATTGGAGTTGTGAAACTCCGGATCTCAAACCGGTGCGCATCCATTGTTATGATGCGGCCGGTAAATTGATAAAAACTCTTTATGGGCCGGGAATCGGCAATCTTGGCGGCGGCGCGCCGATCCATCACTTTGCCCCGTTCAAAGGTGTGGTCACCACCCCGGCGGGGACAGCCAAAGCGGTGTTGGAAATACGGGTGGATAATACCGGCAAGATCCATGTGGATTCTTTGAGTGTCCGCAAGTATGCCCCGAGCTTTCACATACCCTCTCCGGTGCGTCCGGCAGATGGGGCAGTGGTGCGCTCAAACCGGGTCGGATTCAACTGGCGGCTCTTTTCCAAAGATGATATGCGCCCGGGAACCGTCACTGTCGAGTGTTCGCCATCGGCCGATTTCCCGGCCGGGAAAAGTTTGATCTTTTCCGGATGTTCCATCGACCCCCGGGAAAAAAACGGCGTTTGGGAAGAGATCCTGCCTGCCTCGGGAAAGTGGTTCTGGCGGGCAAAGTTTGACGGCAAAGACGGCGGTGTGTGGAGTAAAACCGCTTCTTTTACCATCGATTACGATAAGAGCAATGAGAAAATCGCTCCGGAAATTTCCGGCATGTCCCCCCGGGGACGGATGGCCAAACGCCCCGGAGATATCCGGATACCGTTTTCTGACGGAAAGGTTTCTTCCGGCATCGGCAGTGTGAAATTGCTGATCAACCGGGAAGATCTTACCGGAAAATGCAAAATCGATGATGACGGTATTACATTTTCTCTGCCGGAAGACGGCAAAAAATTTTACGAGATCCAGCTGTTTGTCGCCGATAACAACGGCAACCGCGCCGGGGAGAATGATTTTATTTTTATCGATCCGGCTCCCGGAGTTTCCGCAGTTGATAAAGATGGATTCATTACTGTCGATGGCGAACGGTTTTTCATGATTTCCAGTTACGCTTACGGCGATAGCAAGCAGCTCCCGGAACTTGCCCGGCGCAAATATAACGCCAATACCAGTCCCTGGTTGGGAGTGGATTCTCCAAACTTGTGGCGCATGATGGCCGATGCCGCACGCAGCGGAATGAAAATAATCCCGTTTTCCGGCCCGGAATTTGTCTGGGTCAGAGGCGCAATCAAGAGTGATTCACGCGCAGTACAGCGGTTTCTGGCCAAAAATTTGAAAACCATCGCCAAAATGCAGGGACATCCGGCAGTGCCCGCAATCTTTATCGGTGATGAATCTATTGATCGCGGTTATAAAATGGAGGTCTTCCATGAATATTACCGTGCATTGAAAAAGGCCGCGCCGAAACTGGTCATCTCATGGCTGCCGACCTACGGGCAGACCAACAGTTTTGCATGGAAAGGGGCCAAAGATGCCTGTGATATATTGATGCATGACGATTATGTTATCAACCGCAATCAGCATCTGCACATGTTCAAGGATATCGACCGAATTTCCAAATGGACCGGCAGCAAGCCTTTTATTGAGATCATCGGTGCTCATGCTCCGGGAAATCAGTGGGATAAAAAAGAGAAGACCCTGCCGAAGTTTGAGGATCTGCGTTATGTGGTCTGGACCGCCATTACTGCCGGTTCCAGAGGTCTGGTGATCTATATCCAGCCCAAAGCCCGGGATTTCAACGGTAATGATGTTCCCAGAGAGTATTTCGATACGATCGACAAGGTGCTTGACGAAGTAAGAGCTGTTATGCCGTTTCTGGTCAGTTCAGCGCAGCCGGTGAAAAAAGCCCGGGTCATTTCCGGTGAAGCGCGTCTGCTGGAAAGAGTTGTTGACGGCAAAACTCTGACCGTTGCCGTCAATGCCGGTGATGATCCGGCTGCCGTCAAATTTCCGGACGGGAAAAACGCATCTTTGCCCCGGCTGGGCGTTGCGATTCATATACACTGAATTTACGGCAGACTTTTTGCCTGAATAAACAAAACAGGGATGTTGCTTTCGGCAACATCCCTTGTTTTTACCGGCGGCAAATGTGCCGTTGCCGGTCAGCCGCGTCTCACGCCGAGCAATTCAACTTCAAAAATCAAAGTCGAGTGCGGCGGGATCGCATTGCCTGCGCCGTGTGCGCCGTATCCCAGACGGGAAGGAATGAAAAGACGGTACTTTGCCCCGGTTTTCATCAGCTGCAGAGCTTCGGTCCAGCCGGGAATGACCTGATCGACCGGAAATTCGATCGGTTCGCCCCGGGCGATCGAACTGTCAAACACGGTGCCGTTGGGCAATTTGCCCTCATAGTGGACCTTGACCGTATCGCGGCGGCCGGGTTTGTCGCCGGTACCTTCTTTCAAAACCTGATACTGCAAGCCGCTTTTGGTGGTGATGACTCCCTGCATTTTGCCGTTTTCCTCAAAGAATTTCTTTTCGGCGGCGAGGATCGCTTCACTGTCGGCATCCTTTTTCCGTTCCACTTCCTGCAGCATTTCCTGCAGCTTACGCATTTCGGCGGCATATTCGGCATTGGAGAGCTGCAATTCTCCGCCGTTGAGCAAGTCGGCTACCGCATTTCCCAGCAGGCCGAGGTCAAGTTTGACCGGCAATTGCTGAATGCTGGTGGCGAAATTCATTGCTACTGCGTAAGCAAGACGATCTGAATCAGTTTTCAATTCAACAGCCATAATTTTTCCCCTTCTTTTTCAGGTTGTTTTGACACTTTATAAAGATAGTACAGAAATTGGCGGTTGTCAACCCGTCAGCCGGAGAAAAGCGATGGGAAAATATGAAAATGCCGGGAATCAGCAGCCGAAAAGAGAGAAAAATTTGTTTTCACGGCAGAATTTCTGTTGACAATCCGGAAAAATCAGGTTATATTACCGGTCAGCGACATCGTAATTCAAGCAAGAGGTGTTCTTATGAGATGCAGAAAATCATGTTCCATCCTGATCCTGACGGTTTCCGCGCTGTTCTGTTCCGGAGAGTCGGCTCCCCCTGCAGTCAAATCAGACTTTGACCGGTTCCTTCAGCAATTGTGGCAGCAGCAGAATATCGTTCCTGCTCCTGAAGCTGCCGATACAGTTATGGTAAGACGGCTCTACATCGATCTGCTCGGCCGGGTGCCGACTCCGGCTGAGGCGCGGGCCTATCTTGCTGATAAGAATAAGGATAAACAGGCCCAGCTGGTCGGCAGACTGCTCGCTTCAGAAGAGCATGCCATGTTTATGACGATGAGATTCGGTGATGAATTGCGGATAAAATCGGAATTTCCCGTTAATCTCTGGCCCAATGCTGCTTTTCTTTATTCCCGGACCATCTATCAGGCGCTGAAAGATGATTTGCCGTTTGATGAATTGACCCGTCGCCTGCTGCTTGCCGACGGCAGTAATTTCCGCAACGGTTATGTGAATTTCTTTCGGGCAGTGTCGCAGAAACAACCCGGACAACTCGCAGATGCCGCTGCCGGATTCCTGCTGGATAAAAGTTTTGACCGGCTTGGAGAAGAGGAAAAACAGCAATTCCTGCATGCGTTTTCCCATATCCGCTTCAAAAGTACCAGAGAGTGGAAAGAGGAGATCGTTTACAGCATCCTTCCTCCGGAAGATGATCCCCGCCGCGAATTGGTAGAAAATACCATCGCCCGGAAAGAGTTCGCCGTCGCCGTCGTCCGGCGGCTCTGGCGGTGGATATTCGGCAGCTGTATTGTTGACCGGCAGATCACGGAATTTCTGGCCGGAGAATTGCAGACAAGCGGTTTCAAATTGCGGCCGCTGATCCGGGAAATCTGTACATCGGCTGCTTACCGGGTCGAAAGTATGGCTGCTGGAAACCGGGAAAAAATGTTGAAATTCGCCGCTGTTTATCCGGTCAGAAGACTGGATGCGGAAGTTCTGGCCGACTCCATCGCGCAAATTACCGGCATGCCCTATACTTACACCAGCGTGATCCCGGAACCTTTCTCATATTATCGCAACCGTGCTTCTGCACTGCCCGACGGATCGGTCACCGATCAGTTTTTGCTGCTTTTCGGCCGTCCTTCCAGGGATACCGGCAAAGCGGAGGAGCGCAAACGCGATATTTCAGCGGATCAGCGGATGTATCTTTTCAACTCCGCTGATATCAATAACCGGCTGAATAATATTCTGCGTAAACAGCTTAAAAATGAGAAGGATAAATTCGGAGCACTGTATATGCTCTTTTACTCCCGGATGCCGACGCCGGAGGAAAGGCGGATATTCAAAGAGATGAGCAAAAAAGGAAACAATTGGAAAGTTCTCTCCCGGATGCCCTGGGTTTTGCTCAATTCCGGAGAATTTCTTTATCAGCATTGAAACGCCAAAGGATGATGCCATGAAAAAATATTTTATCTCTATGTTGCTCTTCGCGGTCAGCCTGCCGCTTGCCGCACAAGTCAAATCCGTGATCGAAATATGGGTGTGGGGCGGGCCGTCACAGTTGGAAACTTTTGATCCCAAACCTGATGCACCCAAAGAGTACAATAACGGACTTAAAGCGATCCCGACTAATGTGCCGGGCATTTCAATCAGTGAAATGCTGCCAAATCTGGCAAAACACGCGGATAAATATTCCATCATCCGTACCATGACTCACCGGCACAACGGCCATGAGACGGCCAGTTATCTGATGCAGACCGGGAGAGAACCCGGTTCCGGCCGGGTGTTTCCCGCGATCGGGGCGGTGGTGGCATTTTACAAAGGGCGGGATTATCAGGGCGATCTGCCGCCGTATATAATTCTGACCAAACCCAAAGGCCGTTTTGCCGAAGAGGGATTCCTCGGAGAAAAGTATAAACCGCTGGTTACCGGCGGCAATCCGAATGCCGCCAGATTCAGTGTGGATGGCATCACTTCGCCCGGTAATCTGTCTCCGGCAGATATCGCTTTGCAATTTGAAGCTCTGGAAAAATTTGACCGCTTCGGTGCCGGATACGATATCCCGGAATTGAAAGATTTTGCCGCTTCCGGAAGTGCGGCAGTGAAAAAAATGAAAGGTTCGGCGGCCAAAGCATTTGATCTTTCTCTGGAAAGTGAAGAAATGCGCAGTAAATACGGGCGCAATGAGTTCGGGCAGGCCTGTCTGACCGCCCGCCGGCTGGTGGAAGCAGGAGTGCCGTATGTGACCATCAATGCTCAAGGCTGGGATTCTCACAAAAAACACTTTGAATCAATGAAAAAACGGACTGCGGAAATGGATCAGGCTCTGGCGGCTCTGCTGGAGGATCTGGCAGACAGAAAACTTCTTGACTCAACTATCGTCTGGTGGAGTGGGGAATTCGGCCGCACCCCGAAAATCCAATGGGAAGCACCCTGGAACGGCGGCCGCAACCATTATGCCAAATGTTTTTCTGCATTGATCGCCGGTGGCGGATTTCAGGGCGGCAAAGTGGTTGGCGTGTCCGATGAAGTGGCTGGAACGGTGGTTTCCCGTCCGGTTTTACCGCAGGATCTGCTGGGCAGTATCCTGGAAAGATGCGGTATTGATCCGGATTCCCGTTTCCCGGAATTTACCGGGGTGGATGAGCCATTGCTTCCCAAAGAGAGTGCCGCCGGCAGGTTGCGGGAACTTTATCCGGTCCCGGCGGCCGGGGCTGCCGCAGGAGGTGGAAAATGAAAAAATATGTGTTTATTACGGCGGTTTCGTTCTTCTTTATGACCTTGAGTGCCGGTCCGGCTTTTCTCGGTTATCTTTATCCTTCCGGCGGACAGCGGGGTACTACTGTAAGGGTGGTCGCCGGCGGTCAGGGATTCGGCGGCAATGTGACTTTGCTGAGCGACAATCCCGGAGTGAAACTGAAATCGGTGGCACGGGTACCGAATATGGGATACTTTCATCCGCCGCAGCGTAAATTTTTGCACCAGTTTATAAAGAATGTCTATGCCGGCAAAATGGAAAAACCGCCAATGCCGGAAGATACCGGAGACTATGTCTGGCGCAAACATCAATGGCTGGATGAATTGGATAAACTGCCCATGCTGGAAAGGTCGATGGTGGCACAGGCTCTGCTGGTCAGGGCCAGTTCTCTGCAGGAAGCTCCATCCATTTCCCAGCGGGTCATCATGGATATTGAGATCGCCCCGGATGCTCCGGCCGGAGCTTGCCGTCTGCGGATCGTTTCCGGCAGAAATATATCCAATGAAAAACTGTTTTTTATCGATACCGCCGGAGAAGTTATTGAGCATCCGTATTATCCGCCTTTTGCCAAAAAACCGGAATTGGCAGTTATCACGGAGTTCCCGGCGGTACTCAACGGACAGATCATGCCCGGCGAAACCGACGTCTTTCCGGTACAGCTGCAAGGCGGGCAAAATTACACCTTTATCATGCGTGCCGCTGAATTATCCCCGTATCTGGGCGATGCCGTACCGGGCCACTTTCAGGGAGTTTTATCGTTGCGCGATGCCCGGAATCAGGAGATGGCGTTTGCCGATGATGAATACCATCATCCTGACCCGGTTCTGCGTTTTACAGCTCCGGCAAGCGGTATTTATACTCTGCATGTTTCCGACAGTATCAAACGGGGCAGGGCGGATTTTGTTTACCGGATCAAAGTCATTGAAGGCAACAAGCCGTTTGAACCTTACCGGAATTGCTCCGGATACCGGCCCCGGACTTTGGAGTATGCCGCCGGGGATGTGCCGCAAATGATCTCTCCTGCACTCCGGAAAAACGGACTGGATATCAAAGGGTATCTTGATTCTCCGGCCGGAATTTCTTTCCGGATCAGCGGCTGCAAGGGCGAAAGAACCATATTTGAACTTTTTGCGGCCAGATTGGATTCACCGCTGGACGGCGTGTTGGTTTTGCGGGATGAACAGGGGAAAATAATCGCACAGAATGATGATTTTCCGCAGAATATCAATCTTGATCTTTGCCGCAGACCGGTCGATCCGCTGCTGGATGTGACTTTCCCGGCTGACGGAAACTATTTTCTGCAATTGTTCCCACGCGGCAGTTCTACCGGAAAAGATCATTCTTATACCCTGCAGATCCGGCCGCCGGAACCGTCAGTTACCGTCGCTGCGGCAAATTCAGTGCTTGCACTCAATGGCAAGGGCGTCGGCAAGATGCGTTTTATGCTCCGGAGAGAAGATGGATTCAACGGCGAAGTGGAGATCGTTTCGCCGCAGTTGACTGCCGTTGACCGGGCCCTGATCCCGGCCGGAGAGGATTCCGGAGAGTTCAGTTTTTATCTGACTGATCCTCCGAAAAAAAGCCGGATAATCCAGCTGGAGATATTTGCTGAATATACCGTCAACGGTAAAAAAATCAGTGTTCCGGTCATCCCGGCGGATGAAGCGATGCAGGCGTTTGCCTATACGCATCTGGTGGCGGCAGGAAAATTTTACTGCTTCACCATCCGTCACGTCCCGACGGCAAAAGTATCAGCCAAATAAACTCCTTTCCCTGCTTGGTTCCGTTTGCAGGCAGCACCGCCGGATGGGAGTTTTACAACGTCCCGATAGTACAAAAAAAGACACCGGAAAAACCGATGTCTTCTGATAAAATAATGGCGAGAGAGACGGGACTCGAACCCGCAACATCCACCGTGACAGGGTGGCACTCTAACCAGTTGAGCTACTCCCCCGCGCCATAATCTTTAATCAACCGTTAACAACATCTCGCTGTCAACAGTTACATAAAATACACCATTTCTGCGAAAATGCAAGCTGTTTTTTCAAAAAAATCCAAAAAAAACTGTTTTTTCAGCCGAAAACCGTCAAAATTTGCCGGAACCCCCGTTATTTGCAGCGGCTGATAACCACACAGGCATTGGAACCGCCGAAAGCAAAACTGTTGGAAAGCGCGTGATCAAACCGGCATTCGCGGTATTCCCGGACAATATCAACATCGGCAAATTCCGGATCCAGGTCATCGCAGTTTATCGACGGCGAAATGAATCCTTTTTCCAGCATGATCGTGGAAAAGATGATTTCAGCGGCACCGGTCGCCCCGACCATGTGACCGGTCTGGGATTTGGTACTGTTGATCGCCGGTGACCGGCCGTCTTTCATCAACCGGCGGATCGCTTCGATCTCCACTCTGTCACCGACTGCGGTGGCTGTACCATGCGTATTGATATAACCGATATCGCTGAATTTTAAACCGGCATCAGCCACTGCTTTGGCCATTACGCCGCTGCTGGCATCGGCATCGGGAACCACCATATCCGAAGCACTGCTGTTACCGGCAATGCCGGAAATCTTACAGATGGGCCTGACTCCTCTGGCACGGACACTGCGCTCGGATTCCAGCAGCATGTATGCTGCTCCGCCAGCGAGTACAAAGCCGTCACGGCTGCTGGAAAACGGACGGCTGGCCCGTTCCGGAGTATCATTGCAGGCGGTGGATAAGGCCCGGCAGGAACAGAAACCGAGCGCAACGGTCCAGTCGATCTGTTCCGCCCCGCCGACCAGCACCATATCATATTCTCCGGAACGGATCAAACGGGCAGCCTGAACCAGAGATAACGCACTGGAGGCACAGGCGGCAGAAACATCAAAACTTTCTCCGCGAATACCGAAAAGCAGCGAAAGAATGCTTATCGCACTGGACGGCATGATCCGGGGAACGGAAAACGGACTTACCGCCCGCAGATTGTATCCCCGGTCAATGTATGACTGGGCAAGAGAGTGGATCTCCAGAGCATTGCTGCTGGCCTGACCGCCGATCAGAGCCATATCAAAATCCTTTACCTGTTCCGGAGCGATGCCGGCTTCTGCAAATGCTTCGGTCGCCGCTGCAACAGACATGACACCGGCCGGAGGGCAGAAGCGTTTGGTTTTACGGTCCAGCAAATCACTCGGCGGATTCTGATCCGGCACTCCGCCGACAATGCTGTCCAAATGACGTTCGACAAACTCCGGAACCACAGATATACCGCTTTTCCCGGAACGCAAAGCGGCTTCGTTGGCCGCCAGACCGGTACCAAGCGGAGTTACGAGCCCGCGTCCGGTCACAAACACCTTTTCCATCACTCTGATCCAATTTGTTTTAATTTAAAACTAATCAATCACGGCACTTAATATAACCCTAACTTCGTTTTTTTCCAGTCAAATTTGATTTTTTTGTGGAATATTACCCAAATAGATGCTATATTTTTATCAGTAACGTATTTTTTTAACAATATCCGGGAATATTTTGGTCATGTCAGAACCCCTGCTTCAAGTGGAAAAACTTTCCGTCGCATTCGGCAGAGCCGAAGTCGTTTCCGGCATCAGCTTTGCCATCCGGCGCGGCGAAGTGCTGGCTCTGGTCGGAGAATCCGGCTGCGGGAAAAGTTCCGCCAGTCTGGCACTTGCCGGTCTGCTGCCCCCGGCAGCGGAAATTTCAGCAGAGCATATAAATTTCCATACCGGTCAGACTGTAACTGATCTGTACCGGCTGCCGGAAAAGCAGCTCCGGAAGATCCGGGGCGGCAAAATCGCTTATGTTTTTCAGGAACCGTCAGTCTCTCTCAATCCGGTGATGACAGTGCGTTCTCAGATATCCGAAGTGTTGGAACTCCACCGCCCGGAGGTTTCCGATTATGACCGGGAGATCATCCGTCTGCTGGAGCAGGTAGGTATTCCCGATGCCGCCGGCAGATTGAAAGCTTATCCACATGAGTTGTCCGGCGGCATGCAGCAGCGGGTTATGATCGCAATGGCACTGGCCGGTGAACCGGAACTGCTGATCGCGGATGAACCGACTACCGCGTTGGATGTTACCGTGCAGGCGCAGATATTGGAATTGCTGCATGAATTACAGAAGCAGCGAAATATGGCGGTTTTACTTATTTCCCACAATCTTGGGGTGGTCAGTGCGCTTGCCGACCGGATCGCCGTGATGTATGCCGGACGGATCGTGGAAAGCGGTACGGTCAGGCAGATCACCGGAGAAGCTTTGCATCCTTACACCCGGGCACTGCTGGCGGCAGTGCCGGAACTGGGGAGAGAACAGCAAAAGTTGCAGACGATTCCCGGCTTTGTTCCCCCGCCGTCAGAATATTCGCCAAACTGCCGTTTCGCCGCCAGATGTCGGTTCCGTACTGCAGAATGCGATGCCAAACTGCCGCCGGAAACAGAGTTCGAGTCCGGACACTTCTGTTGTTGTTACCACCCCGGAGGAGAGAATATATGAGCCGGATAAAAATCATGAGCCGGACTCTTGCCAGCCGGATCGCGGCAGGAGAAGTCATTGAAAGGCCCGCTTCAGTGGTCAAGGAACTGGTGGAAAATTCCATCGATGCCGGAGCTGTTGAAATTACCGTGGAGATCGAAAGAGCCGGCAGCCGGTTGATCGCTGTGACGGATAACGGTTGCGGTATGGATCATGAAGATGCTCTGCTGGCTCTGCAGCAGCATGGAACCAGCAAATTGCTGGATGAAAGCGATTTAAATCATATTATGACTCTCGGTTTCCGGGGAGAGGCTCTGCCGTCGATCGCATCAGTCAGTAAATTCACGCTTTTCACCCGGCAGCCGGACGTTGCAGACGGTATTTGCGTAATGTCTGACATTGACGGCAATATCACTTCGCGGCCGTACGGAGGCGCGCCGGGGACCCGGATCGAAGTGCGGGATCTTTTCTGCAATCTGCCGGCCCGGAAAAAATTTCTCAAATCTCCGGCTACCGAAGAACATCATATCGAAGAAATTTTTTCCATGATGGCTCTGGCTCACGTGGAGATCGGCTTCAAACTCATTATCGACAAACGGGTGGTTCTGCACACTCCTGCTTCCGGCAAACTTGAATACCGGCTGCGGGAGATTTTCGGCAAATCTTTCGTGGACAATATGCTGTTTTTTGAGCATGCCGAGGGCGGTTTATATCTTTCCGGTTGTGTGGCCGCCCCCGGATTCACCCGTCCTTCGCGTCGTGATCAGCGGATATTCATCAATTCCCGTCCGGTGGAAGCGCAGGCAGTTTATCGCGGAATAAAAGATGGTTATGCCACCCTTGCAGAACCCGGACGTTACAACCCGGTGGTTTTATTTCTGGAAATGCCGCCGGAAGATATCGATGTCAATGTCCATCCGGCCAAACGTGAAGTCCGGTTCAAGTCCGAATATACCATCAGCCGGGCAATTGCCGCCGCTGTTTCCGGAGCTTTGCGGCAAACCGGAGAACACCGGTCGGAAGCGGCAGACGGATTCAATGATAAATTTCTTACCCCGTCGGGAAAACTGCCGCTGGCAGTGATCATGGAAGCTGCTGAAATAAGTTACAATCCGGTGGAAATCGAACAGCCGTCATTGCCGGAAACTGTTATCCCCTTAACGGATTTGTCTGAAAATGAAGCCGTGATACCAAAGTTGCCGGTATCTGAGGAAACGGCAGATACTCCGGAAGAACCGGTTCCGGCGGAAACGGCAGAGATGCCGGAAAAATTGCCGCCGGAATCAATGATCGCTCCGGTTTCTCCCCTGGTCAGGCCGGTGGCTCCGGCGGCATTCAGCGGGGTGTGGCCGCACCGGATAATCGGGGTGGTGGATAACACCTATATTCTGGCTGAAAGTACCGGCGGTCTGGTTTTGATCGATCAGCATGCTGCCCATGAAAGAATAATGTTTGAAAAGATCATTGCGCAAATTTCTTCCGGAAAGTCGGAGTGTCAGCGGCTGCTAATCCCTGAAACCATCGAATTGCCCCGGTCGATGATCAAATTGCTTCTGGGCAACCGGGAAGTTTTTGAAGCACTCGGCTTTGAAGTGGAAAGTGCCGGTGGTACTGCCGTGATCGTGAGCAGCATCCCGGTGACACCGTGCGCGCATCAGTCGGTGCAATCATGGCTTTATGATATGCTCGAAGAGCTGTTGGACAACGGTTCTCCTGCTTCAGCAGTGCCGCCGCAATTTGCCGCCAGGGCAGCTTGCAAGGCTGCGGTAAAAGCTCACGATCCTTTGCCGCCGGAAGCATTGGAGTCGCTGATCTCCGGATTGAGATCCTGCCGTCAGGGTACTCTCTGTCCGCATGGCCGTCCGACGATGGTGGAAGTATCCCTGCGGGAGATGGAACGCCGTTTCGGAAGAAAGTGACCGGCGGCAAAACGGCAGGCTGTCGTCTGCCGGAAAACTTGAAATTACCCGGCTGCGGGTATATATTGTAATATTGACAATTTTTCTTCAGGGCGTGGTGATGCAGGATTTCTGCTATTCCCGACCGGCGGTGACGGGATCATTCCCCCAGTCCGCGAGCCGAATGGCTGATACGGTGAAATTCCGTGACCGACAGTAAAGTCTGGATGAAAGAAGAAGTTTCCATAGCCCGCCCGGAGTGTACTGTAAAATGAAAGGATACGGATTATGGAATTTAAATTTGATTCAGTCGAATCGGTTATCGAAGATATCAGACAGGGCAAAATGGTCATCGTCACCGATGATGAGAACCGCGAAAATGAGGGCGATCTGGTTTGTGCCGCTGAATTGATTACTCCGGAAAAAATCAACTTTATGATAACCCATGCCAGAGGTCTGGTTTGTGCGCCGGTGACTGAGGCCCGGGCCAAAGCTCTGGGGATTCTCCGGCCGCCGTCGACCGATCACTTCAAAACTGCTTTTACTGAAAGTGTCGATGCTCTTACCGGATCGACCGGGATCAGTGCTGCTGACCGGGCCAATACCATAAAAACTCTGATCGACCCGGCGGCTAAACGGGATGATTTCGGTATTCCCGGACATATTTTCCCTATTGCCGCCCGTCCCGGCGGCGTACTTCAGCGTACCGGTCACACTGAAGCGGCCGTTGATCTGGCCCGGCTGGCCGGTTTGACTCCGGCGGGGGTGATTTGCGAGATCACCAAAGACAACGGCGAAATGGCCCGGCTGCCGGATCTGATGCGGTTCAAAGAGGAATTCGGCTTAAAGATCCTTACCATCGCTGACCTTGTCGCTTACCGCCGCAAAAATGAAGTGCTTATTTCCTGTGAAGAATCGGTCAAACTGCCCACTGCTTACGGCGAATTTCAAATGTCTTTGTACCGTTCAAAAACCGATAATGCCGAACATCTGGCTCTGGTTTGCGGAGATGTCAGAAATAAAGAAAATGTCCTTGTCCGCGTTCACAGCGAGTGTCTGACCGGCGATGTATTCGGTTCAGCGCGGTGTGATTGCGGCGATCAGCTCCATACCGCCATGCAGATGATTGCTGCAGAAGGGTGCGGCGTGCTGGTTTACATGCGGCAGGAGGGGCGCGGGATCGGTCTGGAGAATAAGCTCCATGCCTATAAACTGCAGGAACAGGGACTGGATACGGTTGAAGCCAATGAGAAACTCGGATTTCCCGCTGATATGCGTGAATATGGTATCGGTGCTCAGATACTTCTTGATCTCGGAGTCAAAAGTATCAAACTGCTGACCAACAATCCGGCCAAACTGGTCGGTCTGGATGGATACGGACTTAATATCGTTGACCGGGTGCCGATCGTTATCGAACCGGGCCGGGAAAATGAATTTTATCTGAAAATCAAAAAAGAACGTATGGGACACCTGCTTTGATGTTCAAATTTCCCGGTGATTGCCGGGTCGCGCTGGTTTCGCCCTCTGGAATGTGCGATCGGGATACCGTCGCGGCCGGAAAAGAGATGCTGGAAAAGTGCGGCTGCACTGTTAAGATCATGCCGCATGTTTTTGACGGCGGGGCTTTGCCGCATCTTTCAGCTCCGGATGAGAAGCGCGCAGAGGATATAAATCAGGCTGTTGCCGATGAGAATATCGACATGCTCTGGGCGGTGCGCGGCGGGGCCGGAGCATTGCGGATACTGAACCGGATCGACTGGAAACTCTGGCAGCTCCGCCGGACTCCGCTGGCCGGATTCAGCGACATTACTGCGCTGCACTGGGCAATGGCAAAGTTCGGTGTAAATACTCATATTGCCGCACCGATGATGAAGTATCTTGCCGATGACCGGGATACAATGACTGCCGGTTCCCTGCTTGCTGCGATCAACGGGGAAAAAATTTCTCTGCGTTTGCCTGCTTTGCGTCCGGGAGAGATCAGCGGGATTCCGCTGGCCGGAAATATCGCTGTCGCTGCGGCATTGTGCGGTACCGGATACTTGCCGGATACCGGCGGTAAAGTATTGATCCTTGAGGAAGTCGGCGAATCTCCGTACCGGATCGACCGGATGTTGACCCAGCTGCTTTTAGCCGGAGTTTTTGAACGTTGTGCCGGGATAATTTTCGGGAACTTTACCGATTGCGGCGAAGTTCCCGGTGTAATGGATGTGCTGCGTGATTTCACGGCCAGGGTCAATTGTCCGGTCTGTTACGGTCTGGCGCACGGCCATGAACTGCCGTTTTTTTCCGTAAGCGGAGAACAGCTTATTTCTGTAACGCCGCGATAACCATCTTTTCGTGCTTTCGGAATGCTTCTTCCGGGCCGAAAAATTCAACGATCTGCAATTTGCTATCCCCGATGAGACACTTGTCCAGAGAAATTACCGCCATATAAAGCTGCAGACCTCTGGCCGTATTTACTTTTGCGGTGATCTTTACCGCCGGCTGGCCCCGGAACTCTGCCGGAAAGGATTTCAGCTGTTCAAAAGATTGGCGGCTCTGCAGCGCGCGGCAGATCACCTTTTCCCAGAATTCCAGAGTGCTGTTGGCCGCTGTATCCGCTTCCCAGGTGCGGAAAATGCAGTCATCACTGCTGGTGGCGGCAAAACCGCTTTCGCGTGCGCCGGTTCCGATTTCAACAAATCCTTCCGGCGTGTTGAGGCCGAAAAGCGGTTCATCATCCATTCCGGCGTTATTGGAGGCCAGTTTCTGCAGGAAACTGAATCTGTCGATCGCTTGCGGTGTGCCGTCGGGAATCGCTCCGTGTTCTTCAATGATTGCCACATCGAAGGTGACAAACGCCACCCGGTTTTTATTATTCTGTAATTGGGCATCAATGCGTTCTATTTCTGTCGTGATCCGGTTGAGTTCCCTTTCCACTTTCAGCATCTCATCGACATTTTTCGCTTTAGTCAGCAATTCGGTCAGCCGCTTCCGCAACTTACGCAGATTGTCCAGGCGTACCCCAAGATCGGTGATCGTATCTGTCAGGTCTTCGGAAGAGATACGGAAGTCACTCATTTTTCCGTATTCTCCGGACATTTTGAGAAATTCATCCGCTTTGGCCACCGGAATTTTCAATTTCATATTGCCTCTGGCACTGGATACCAGATAACCGCCCAGAGATTCCGCAAGCTTTTTCACTTCATCCAGAGCTGTATTCCGCTTTTTTACCGTTAAGGTGAATCCGGCAGTATAGGCCATCATCCGGTCACTTTTGGCAAAGTATGAATTGCCCGATGCCGCCACCGCTTTATTCTGTACTCCGAAAGAACGTGATCTGACACTGTCTGCGGCAGCTTCCGGCTGCACTGCACCGTCGAATGATAAATACTGTTTCTTTTCCGGCAATGCCTGCGTATTCGTACAACCGCAAAACAATACCACACTGCTGAAACATGCCATTGTCAGATTTTTTACCATCGTATCCCTCCTGAAGTTATCTGTTCCGGTATAATCCCCCTACATTACAATAGCACCCGTTTATAACTTTTCAACCCGTTGAAAACGGAAATTACCAAAATTATTGAAAAACTATTCTGCCGTTTCAGGGGAATCGGAATACCGCAATTTTTCCGAAAATAGAACAAAGATGGCAGAATTTGATAAAAAATATACTTTTTTGTGGAAACTTAACTTGAATTTTTCCGGAAGCGGTGGTATATTTAGAACATTGACACTTCGCGCGTCTCCATCGTCTAGAGGCCTAGGACACCGGGTTTTCATCCCGGCAACACGGGTTCGACTCCCGTTGGAGATGCCATTTTTTTGCTCAAATTTCTGAATCTTCCCCATTTTTTCCCCGTTTTCGTTGCTTTTGGGATATTTCAATGCTATATTGTGCCATAATCTGCCAAAACAGGTTATGAGATGAAAAAAGAACAGACACAAAAACGGATTTCCAAACGGATGAAAGAACTTCGCGGCAAACTTCGCAAAAAAAAAGCTAAAGGCGGAAACTATTATTATCGCCTGACAATCACTAATGGTGTTCGCAAGGAATTTGCTCTGAAAACATCGGATGAAAATGAAGCTA
>JAGBZM010000069.1 GCA_017628235.1 Lentisphaeria bacterium
CCCTCCGGCCAACAGGATAAATGCCAGCGGCCAGCCGGTCAGATCAAGCAGAAAGGTGTAAATTGTTTCCATAAAGTTCCCCCATTGTAAGATTTTTGAATACGATTCGCTTATAATATACCACCATAATGACAGGATATCAAAAAATTAGAAACAAAAAATGAGAAAAGAGGAATTCCTTTTAAAATAAACTGATTTTTTTTCACGTTCACTGATAAAGTAAAGGGGAAGCCGAATAATTTTTTGTGGAGGAAGTATATGCGTTGGTTTTCGTTGTTGGCAGCGGCAATGTTTTTATTGGCCGGATGTGAAAAGAAAAAAGTTGAGTATGCAGAAAAAACCACCCGGGTCACAGTTGCCGGGTTGAGCAAAAGGACATTTCAGCTGCGTATCCCGCTGCAGGGAACGGTTCAGCCGGTGGAGTTCGCCACGATTTCCGCCAAGATCAGCGGCACATTGGAATTGCTCAAAGCCGATGAGGGCGACCGGATCAGAAAAGGTGATGTGCTTTTCGGTATCGACCGGCAGGTGTTGAAAAATCAGGTAGTGGTCAAAGAAGATGAGATCAAGGTCCGTCAGGCCGCGCTGGATGGGGCAAAAATCGCCTTGAATATCGCTGAAATATCTTTTGAACAGGCCAAACGGGATTATGACCGGTCCAAAAACCTCTTCCGCAACAAGGCGATCAGCAAATCCAGTGCCGAAACCGTCGAAACCGATTTCAAAAAAGCACAAATGGCGGTCAACAATGCCCGCGCCGCAATTTCCAATGCCGAAGCTCAGCTCAAACAGGCACAGAGCAATCTGGCCATCGCCGTGAAAAATCTCAATGATTCGACCATTACAGCTCCTTTCGATTGTGTGGTTTCCGAGAAGTTTGTCGAGGAAAATGAGTTTGTTTCGGTCGGTACCGAAATATTGAAACTGGAAAATCATAATGCGCTGGAAGTCGTCTGCTTTATCAGTTCGGTTTATTACAATCAGATACTTCCCGGCAAGACGGCAGTGGACTTCACCGATAAATCCGGCAAAGTTTTCTGCCGCAGCCGCATCGTTTACAAGGCTCCCGGTATCGATCCGGAGAGCCGGACATTCAAAATAAAGATTGCTGTTCCTGCTGAAGCGGAACTGGTCAGCGGTATGCTCTGTGAATTGAATATCATTCTGGCGGAAAGAGAAAGTTACGGTCTGCCGGAATCTGCCGTACTGCTCCGGGCGCAGGAACGGATGATCGCTTTTACTGTCGATGAGAATAATCGCGCCAGGAGCGTGGAGATCAAACGCGGGATAGTCGATAACGGATTCGCGGAAATCATCAATGGCAGCGAATTGGCTGATAAACGCTTTGTCATTACCGGCCAGACCTTTATCAATAACGGTTCACTCCTGGTCGAAGCCAAAACGGAGAAGTGATAAATGTCATTGAGTAAATTATCTGTCCGCCGTCCTGTCGCGATGAGCGCATTGATCATCGTGCTGGTCATGATCGGAGCTTCTCTCTACGAGAAAATCAGTATCGACCTGCTGCCGAATATGGAGATACCCACTGTTCTGGTGCGCTGTGAATATCAGGGAGCAAGTCCGTCGGAGATCGAAGTGGAGGTCATCCGCCGTATCGAAGATGCCGTTTCCAGTCTGGACGGTATCCGGCATATCACCAGTGTGGCGATCGAGGATCAGGCACAAATTTCTCTGGAATTCAATATGGGAACCGATGTCGATGTCGCGGCCACCGATATCCGCGAAGCATTGAACCGGATCCGGGAAGATCTGCCTGACGGAGCCAAAGAACCGACCATCCGGAAAATAGATACCAATGCCACCACTGTTATTCAGGCATTTCTGGTCGGTGACCGTACGCAGGATGATCTCTATGATTACGCGGATGATGTGATCGCCGACCGGATCGCTTCGGTACCGGGGGTCGGTGAAGTGCGGGTCTACGGTTCCAATGAAATGCAGATCCATGTACTGCTGGACCGGAGCAAACTTACGGCAATGAATATCGATATTACTGCGGTCGTTAAAAAACTTGAAGGCAACAATGTCCGTAAACCGCTGGGACGTATCCAGATCGATCATATGGAAAAAAATGTCACTTTTTCCGGAGATTACAAAACGCTGGATGATATCCGCAATCTGGAAATCGGGTCATTCAAAAACAAACGGGTATATCTGCGGGATATTGCGGAAGTCAAACTTATGAGCCGCGAAGTGCGGAGCAAAACCTTTGTCAACGGTAAACCGGCAGCGACATTCAATATTGTCAAAAAAGGAGAAGCCAACGCGATCGAAGTGATCAAAGGTGTGCGGAAAAAATTCAATGATATGATCCGCAAAGGAGAATTGCCCACTGGTATGGAGCTGGTTTGGTTCAAAGATTCCGGTGAATTTATCCAATCATCGGTCGATGATGCCTGGAGCAGCATCATTACCGGTATCATCCTGACGGCGGTATTGCTGTTTCTCTTTCTCCATGAACCGCGTTCAACTTTTATTGTGATGATTTCCATGCCGATCTCCGTGATTGTCACCTTTGCGGTGATGGCTTATCTGGACTATTCATTCAACATTATGACACTGCTTTCTCTGGGGTGTTCAGTCGGTGTGCTGGTGACCAACTCCATCGTGGTGATCGAAAATATTTTCAAACATCTCAAACGCAAAGAAGATATCAAAACTGCCGCAGAAAAAGGTACCGGCGAAGTTATTGCCGCTGTTTCCGCCAGTGCATTGACCAACGTGGTGGTATTTGTGCCGGTGATGATGATGACTACGCGTATCGGCAGTATGATGATACCTTTTGCCGGGGTGATGGTCGCGGCCACGCTGGTATCGCTTTTTATCAGTTTTACTCTGACGCCGATTCTGGCATGTATATTGCTGAAAGATGAGGTAAAGGGGGAGAAAAAGCAGACGTTACTGGATAAAATGTTCATTCCCTGGGATAAGGGATACGACTGGCTTTGCAATCTTTTCAACCGTTCCATTGCGTTTACCTCCCGGCATCCGGGGAAATTCATTCTGGTCATACTGTTGATTTCTCTGGCGATATGGAAATTTATTGTGCCGCAGGTCGGTCTGTCGTTTCTGCCTTTCTGCGATCAGGGCGAGATCCGCATCAAGTTTGAATTTCCCACCTCATACAATCTGGCGACCACTGAAAAGTTGATCCGGGAGGCGGAAAGACGGTTGAAGAAGTTTGATTTCATTACCGGCATGTCAGTTTATGTGGGGACCTCCAATGCATCGCGCGGCCAGGTCGGTACCGCTGTTTATCTGGGACAGATAAATTTGAAAACCACCGGCAAAAATGAACGTAAAGAGACCATTTACGATCTGCAGGCGATGATCCGCAAGGAGTTGGAATATCTGGACAACTGTCTGATAACTCTCTCTATTCCTGCGACATTCGGCGGTTCCGGTGCGGAGATCCGTTGTGTGATCAACGGTCAGGATCTGGAAGTGTTGGAGGAGGCTGAACGCAAGGTCATGGAAACGCTGCCGGCCACCGGTATGGTGCGTGATATGGACTCTTCCCGGCGTGAACGCAAAACCAATATCAATATCGTGCCGGACCGGACGATCCTGCAGAACCTCAATCTTTCGGCTGAACAGTTTTACCGTTACATGCTCGGTTCGCTGGACGGTATCGAAGTAGGAGATTTCCGTTCCGGAGCGCGTACCTTTGATATCCGGGTGAAAAACAGCAAGGAGTACGGCGAGGCCCAGCTACGTCAGAATGCCCCGGCTCTGAAGGAAAACAATCCTCTGGGTACGGAAGTGCTGGCGGATATTCAGGAAGAGGCGCGTCCGGTGGTCATCAACCGTTATGACAAAAACCGTACCATGTGGCTCTATGCCAATACTGCCCCCGGTTATGCACTGGGAACTGTTTCCAAAAAGATCGAAGATACCGTGTTGAGTGTGCTGCCGCCGGGATACAATGTCCGGATGAGCGGCAATGTCGAAATGATGAAAGAAACTTCCAGGGAGTTTATCCGGGTGATCACGCTGGCGGCTCTGCTTACCTATCTGCTGATCGCCGGGATCATGGAATCGTGGATCAAACCGTTTCTGATAATGTTCACGGTGCCGCTGGGTTTTCTGGGAATGTATCTGACACTTTTCTGTTTCAATATGTCCATGTCGATGATGGGGCTGCTCGGCGGCGTGATGATGATCGGTATTGTGGTGAATAATGCGATTCTGATCATGGATGAGTGCAGTACGCAGATCGCCTCCGGGATTCCGCCGCACCGGGCGATGCTGGTTGCAGTACAGGAGAAGTTCCGTCCGATCATCATGACCAGTGTGGCGGCGGTTGCCGGTATGCTGCCGATGGCATTCGGCAGCGGTCTGGGTTCGGAACTGCGTTCCTCCTGCGGCGTGGGCGTGGTCGGCGGTCTGATTCTCTCCTCGCTGCTTACGCTCTATGTGATTCCCGGACTGTATTTCATTTTTGTTCCGGAAGAGGGGAAAAGTAATATTTTCAGCCGGATTGCTGCTAAATTAAGAAAACGTGCTTGACTTCCGGAGTAACCGGCAGTATTTTATGAAACATGGCAACCGGGAAAACGGTTGCCGTATCTGTTTGTCGAGGCGGGGAATAAAAAATGGCAAAAATAACCGGTTTCAAATCCCGGGAATCATACGAAGTGGATATGTGTCACGGACCGCTGGTGCGGCAGATGATTCGTTTTTCCATTCCGCTGATGATCTCCGGGATGCTGCAATTATTATTTCATGCAGCGGATCTGATCGTTATCGGCCGTTTCTCGTCACATGAAGCATTGGCTGCCATTGGAGCTACCGGTTCGCTGACCAGTCTGCTGGTCAATGTATTTATCGGACTGTCGGTCGGCACGAATGTGCTGGTGGCACGTTATCTGGGGGAGAAAAACCGCAAAGAGACTTCCCGGACGGTACACACAGCGGTAATGAGCAGTTTTGCCGGAGGAATATTTCTGGCGATCTTCGGGATCATGGCAGCCCGTCCGGTGTTGTCCTGGATGTCCACGCCGCCGGAAATTCTGGATAAAGCGGTACTTTATATGTCGATCTATTTTGCCGGGATGCCGGTGATCATGTTTTACAACTTCGGCAGTGCCATTATGCAGGCTTTCGGGGACACGACCCGTCCGTTTTATTTTCTGCTGCTGGCCGGAGTGATCAATGTGCTGCTGAATCTCTTTTTTGTGATCGTATTTCATTGGGATGTGGCCGGGGTGGCTGCTGCGACGGTGATTTCACAGGCGGTGTCGGCAGTGTTGGTGCTGCGGGTATTGAAGGATATGCGCGGGCCGTGCCGGGTGAAGTGGCAGGCTTTGTGTGTGAAGTGGAAAAACCTGCGGGAAATCTTATGGATCGGAGTACCGGCCGGATTCCAATCATCCTGTTTTTCCATTTCCAATGTGCTGATCCAGTCTTCGCTCAACACTTTCGGCAGTGCGGCGATGGCGGGAAATATCGCCTGGAGTTCGGTGGAGAATTTCGGTCATTCAGCGATAAACGCAGTAGCGCAAACGGTTATCAGCTTTGTCAGCCGCAATTATGGCGGTCGGCAGTATGACCGGATCAAAAAGGTGATCCGTTACGCGCTGGCCGGCAGTTGTTGTATCGTTTTTCTGTGGAGTGTGCCGATGCTGATTTTCAGTGGTCCGGTATTGAGTATATTCAACACCAATGCGGAGGTTATCCGGTGGGGGATACTGCGGGCTTATTGTGTAGTACCATTCTTTTTTATTGCGGCGGTAATGCAGGTCAATACCGGGGCGATGCGTGGTTTGGGACACTCGGTGGAACCGTCTCTGATTTCGATATTCTGTATCTGTATATTGCGGATCATATGGCTGTTTACTATATTCCGCTGGCATCCGACTATGACTGTGTTGCTGATCGGTTATCCGGTGACCTGGGCCTTCAACGCGGCCGGAGTCAGCTGGCTTTTGCAGATAACATTGCGGAAAATCATACCGGTGGTTTCGCATTCACCCAGGGAGAATGGATCAAATGGCTAAAATAATCGGTTTCAAGTCCGGAAAATCTTATGAAGTGGATATGTGTCACGGGCCGTTGGCCAGACAGATGATCTGTTTTGCCTTTCCGCTGGTGGTATCCGGGGTGCTGCAATTATTGTTTCATGCGGCGGATCTGATCGTTATAGGCAGATTTGCTTCTCATGCGGCATTGGCGGCGGTGGGTTCGACAACGGCGGTGACGTTTCTGCTGGTGAATATCTTTTTCGGGCTGTCGGTCGGAACCAATGTACTGGTGGCGCGTTATCTGGGAGAAAAGAACCGCAAGGACACTTCCCGGACCGTACATACTGCGATCATGACCGGTTTGAGTGCCGGAACTGTGCTGGCGGTGATCGGAATAGTTATGGCCCGTCCGGCCTTGAAGTGGATGGATACCCCGGATGATGTGCTGGATATGGCGGTGCTTTACATGTGGATATATTTCGGCGGGATGCCGGTGATCATGCTTTACAACTTCGGCAGTGCCATTATGCGTGCTTTCGGAGATACGACCCGTCCATTCTACTTTCTGCTGCTGGCCGGGGTGATCAATGTGCTGTTGAATCTTTTTTTCGTGCTGGTATGCAAGTGGCATGTGGCCGGAGTGGCTGTTGCGACCGTGATTTCACAGGCGGTGGCGGCAATTATGGTGCTGCGGGTATTGAAAAATATGCGCGGACCATGCCGGGTGAAGTGGCAGGGATTGCATATCGAATGGAAAAATTTGCGGGAGATGATGTCGATCGGTATTCCGGCCGGATTTCAGGCGGCATGTTTTTCTCTGGCCAATATTCTGGTGCAGTCATCGATAAATACTTTCGGCAGTCTGGCTATGGCCGGACTCACTGCCAGCGGCACGTTGGAAAGCATCGGCTACATTACGATGAATGCAGTGGGGCAGACGGTGGTAAGTTTTGTCGGGCAGAATCATGGCGGCCAGCAGTATGACCGGATGAAACGGAGTGTAAATATTGGATTGCTGATGAGTTATATCAGCACATTTGCCATTTCGATCGTTCTGCTGCTCTGGGGACGGCCGCTGTTGAGTATATTCAACACCAATGCTGAAGTCATTGACTACGGGATGCGGAGATTTTATATTACCCTGCCGTTATTATTTGTCTGTGCCTTTATGGAAATATTCACTGCCGGTCTGCGCGGGATCGGGTGTTCACTGCCGCCGACACTGGTAACGATCTTCTGTGCGTGTATTCTCCGGATAATCTGGATATTCACGGTATTCCGCTGTTTCCATAGCATAGAAGTTCTGATGGCATCCTGGCCTTTTACCTGGGTGGTGAATTGTGCCGGAGTGGCACTGCTGATGCGTTGGAAATACCGGCATATTACCGCTGCAGAAGAAAACGGTTGAAAAAACCGGCCGCCAGCGGAGCGCAGGTGCGGCCTCCGGAACTGCCGTCTTCCACAGTAACTGCCAGTGCGTAGGTTTTGTCCTGGTGAGTGACAAAAGCGATAAAGTGGGTGATATTACGCATATTCCGGCGGCTGCCGGTTTCAGCGGTACCGGTTTTGCCGTAGATTTGCAATCCGTCTACGCGGCCCTGCCGTCCGGAACCGCCGGAGGAATTCACCACTTGAAACATTCCCTGCCGCACGATTTCCAGATTTTCCGGGGTGATATCCAGTTTCCCGGCGACTGTCGGAGCCGCTTCAAAAATGGCCATGCCCCGGGGATCGACCATCTTTTTCACCAGAACCGGTTTCCATAAAGTGCCGCCATTGGCGATGGCGGCGGTATAGAGGGCCATTTGCAGCGGAGTTACCGAGATGATTCCCTGTCCGATGCTCAAAAGGGCGGTATCGTATTGGTTCCACCTGGTTTTGTAACGGCGCAGTTTCAGCTCACCGGAGGGGAAGTCACCGGAATTTTCCGCCACCGGCAATCCGGTTTTGCGTCCGAAACCGACTGCAGAGAGCATCGGAGTCAATTTGTCCAGCCCCAGGGCAGTGGCATGGTGGATCATGTAATTATTGCAGGATTTTTTCAGGGCGGTGATCATCGTCATATCATCTCCGTAGTAACGGTGTGCCGAACAGCCGATGGAGGCATTGCCGACATTGCTTTCCCCGGAACAGTAGACCGGTTCATCCGGATCGATCCCGGCTTGCAGAAAGGCCATGCACATTAACGGTTTGATAGTTGAACCGGGTGGATAGATCGCCTGAAAAGCCCGGTTTATCAACGGCTTTTCCGGATCATTGAGCAGCTGCCGGTAATATTCCGGTTCCAGCCGGGGATAAAAGCGGCTCAAATCCATGCGTGGTGAACTGGCTGCACAGATTATTTCTCCGCTGCCGGCATCGAGTACCACCATTGCTCCGGTGTAATTGGCAAGGAGATTTTCTGCGATTTTCTGTGCTCTGGAATCAATGGTCAGGATTAGGTCATTGCCGTGAACCGGCGCGCTTTTGCCCAGCAGTTCCTTTTTGGCATAGCCGATATTATTCACCTGAATCACCGACCGTCCGGGGAATGCCCGCAGTCCCGGAGTCTCATCCGGCATCTGATCAAAGGCTTTTTCCACGCCGCTTTTGCCTTCCATATCCGGGTTGTAGTAGAAAAATTCTTCGCGGTCACGGGCGGTGGCCGCATCTGCTTTTCCGGCATATCCGATGAGGTGTGCCGCCAGATCGCCGCAGGGATAATAACGTACCGGCGAAAACTGGATATCAATACCTTTGACTGTACGGGAAAATTCAAAAACCCGGGCAAGTCCCTCTTTAGACAGATCCCGGAACACCGTCATCGGCACTCCCGGAGAAATAATCAGGTGGCGGGCGAAATCTTCAGTCTCCGGAAACTCATTTCTGTTGAGTAGTTTTGCCAGTTTTTTCGCACATGCAGCCATGTGGGCGGCAGTTTTTTTCCGTCCACCCTGATGCATTTCGGATGGAAAAAATAACAGGTCATAGGCCTGCCGGTTCCCGGCGAGCAGTACCCCGTCGGCGGAATATATCCCGCCGCGCAGACCGGGGATGCGCACCCGTCTTTCCGACTGCCGGGCAATCAGTTTGCGGTGTTCTTTGCCGCGATGCAGCTGCAGGAAGTAGAGCCGGGCAGCGAGAATGCCGAATGCCAGCAGGAAAATCAGCCCCAGCAGTACGATCCGCAAACGGTCATCATCCAGGATCCCGCCGTCAATGCCGTCCCGGTATTTTCTCATATCCGGCCTCCGGTGAAACGGTTTCCGGAAGCCGAACCGGAAAATTGCGGCAGATTGCAGCGGAAATTGACCGCATCAAAGAGCAGCGTGATCAAAAGCATGTAAATGCCGCCGGAAAAACTCTGAAATATCAGCATACTGAAAATATCCGGTCCCGGTATCTCTCCTCCGGCAAGGAGTGCGATAAGATCGTTCCAGAGCGATATGCCTGCGCCGCAGAGAATTCCGGAAAACAGCGGGGCAGCCGGTTTGCGTCTCTGCCAACGTTGGGCCGCTTGAAATCCGATGCAGCTTATCAATATCCATCCCGGAGCTGTCAGCAGCCAGTACCGGTTGTAAATGACATCCAGCAGCAGACCGGATATTCCGGCCGCCCCGATACCGTACAGCGGCCCGTAAGCTGCGTAAAAATAGACCGATGAATATACCGGCAATCCCAGCTGGATACCCAGATTGCCGCACCATAATTCCGGCAGCATGGCTGACGCGGTGACAAAGATCGTCAGAAAAAGTTTCATTACTTTTCCTCCGGAGCCGGCGTAATCACTGCGACTGCCACGAAACGGAGTCCGGAAAAGTCGGCAGCCGGGAGCAATTCGCAATTGAAATCCTCCTGTTCATAGGAACGCAGGAGATTGAGGGTGTGCAATTCTCCTATTTTGATGCCGCCGGGGATGCCGTGTTCAAAACCGGTAGTGCTGACAATATTGCCGTGAATGTAATCATTTCTCACCGGCAGCATGCCGAAAGAGATCCGCCCCTTTGCGGCGGGATGTTCCTGAGTATGGATGAAGCCGACCTCCCGGTTGGAATCGACCCGTCCGGATATCCGCAACGCGGGATTGAGGATCGTGATGACCTTGCTGGTACGTGCACCGGTTTCAGCGACAACTCCGACCAGAACCGTCTGTCCGGAAGCATCCACGCTTACCACTGCTGCTCCGGGCAGCACTGCATCCCGGGAACCCCGGGCAATGGTGAATCCGCCGCTGGAATTCAGCGGGTCGCGCAAAAGTATTTCCGCGATAACGTAACGCTGCTTGCTGCGGAAGCGCAGATGGAGCATATTGCGTAATGACCGGTTCTCCTCCATCAGGCTTTCGGCGGCCTGACTTTGCAGGGCCAGTTCCCGGTTGACGTCGGTCAACTTTTCCACTCTGGCGGCCAATTCACTTTTATCCAGCAGAAGCAATGAGGTGTCTGACAGGCGGTCAGACGGGGTCATCACGGTAAGGTAAGGGTAGAAAAAACCTTCGGAAAAGCGGGAGAGGGCAAAGCGCACCACCCGGATTCCGGCGGTCAGGATCAGTACAAAGCCGAAAATTATCAAGGCACTGGTCAGCAGTATTCCCGGCGAATGACGGCTTTTGCCTGGTATCTGAACCTTTTTCATAATGAACGCAGCCTCTCTTTGAGCAGACGCTGGATATACTCTTCGCCGTAGAGAGAACGCATCAATTCGATATTGAATTCATAAAAAAGTTCGGCATCCGGTTTGGTGATCATGCCGCCGCCGGCCAATTCGACGATCTGTTTGCGTTTACGCGGGTCCTGACTGTAGGCATCCAGGTGACGCATAAGGGTGCGCGGGGATAATTCGGTAAACTTTTTCTGACCGAATTCTTCAGTATACTCCGCCCCCATGAGTGAAACTATATTGCGCGGCGGTTTTTTCATACCGAATGTGCCGAGGAAATCTTCGATCATCTCCAGACACCGTTCTTCATCGAAAACCGGATAAGATATCCGTCGGCCTCTGGAGAGGATGCTGGGGGGAAATTCGTAATTGGCGGTCAGTACCGGCATGATATTCCCCGGCGGCGTGAATGCACCTCCGACATTGGTGCGGAAAGTGTACCAGTTGACCGCGCGCGGATCGATATCATCGAAAAAGAGGACAAAACGGCGATCCTGCCGCTTGCTTAACGTTGTTATCAGCATCTGCCAGGACTCCTCCAGAGCTTCCGGATCAGCCAGAATGACCACCGTTCCCGGCACCGAGAGGGCGAAAGATATCACCATACTGGTTTTACCGTATCCCGGCAGACTGTTGATCAGAAGCGGCAGACTGGTTTTGCCGGTACTGAAGTTTTTGAAGTGTTCCTGTAACGCCAGCCGGACACCGGGGAAACCGAAAAAGTTGCTGATGTCTTTGAGTGAAGAGGGATTCACCGGCAGAAAATTGCCCCGGGAACAGGAGAATACCCGGTGGGAGATAAAGGGATCGGCCGCCAGCAGGTCTCCGGCCAGCCGGCGGATATCACCGTTGTAGTCCGGCAGCCGGTCAAAGAGTTTTCTGGCACTGGGCAGCAGCTGGCGCGCTTCCGTTTCCGGCAGAGAGTCCGGCAGCTGCCGCAGGGTATCGATCAGAGTCAGGGAATTTTGCAGCAAAAATTGTGCATCATCTGAGAGGACCGCACTTTGTAAATCTTCCGGCAGTATGCCGTAAGAGACCAGCGCATTGAATAATTCACCGGCGATTTTTCCGGGCAGTTGAGTATTTTTGATGTGCCGGGCCAAATCATTGAGCAGAGGAACTCTTTCCACGCCCTGCAGCAATATCCCGAGGCGGGACAGTACCGGATCATCCGGCAGCCGGGATTCCCCGGTACTGCCGGAAGGCATGAAAAGCAATGTGTATGCGGCCCGGGCGGTCATGGATGATCACATCCGGTCAACGACCGCTTTGGCAAAGCCGGAACAGCTCAATTCAGTTGCGCCGTCGGTCAGCCGGGCCAGATCGTAGGTCATCATCCGGTCGCTGATGGCTTTGCTGATACCGGAAATGAGCAGATCGGCTGCTTCGTGCCAATTCAAGTGGCGCAGCAGCATTTCTCCGGAGAGAGCCAGACTGCACGGATTGACTTTGTCCATGCCTGCATATTTGGGGGCGGTTCCGTGAGTGGCTTCAAAGATCGCATGTCCGGTGGTGTAGTTGATATTCGCTCCGGGGGCGATGCCGATACCGCCGACACATGCGGCCAGAGCATCGGAAACGTAATCGCCGTTGAGGTTGAGCGTGGCGATCACATCGTATTCATCCGGGCGGGTGAGGATCTGCTGGAGGAAGGCATCGCAGATGCAGTCTTTGACCAGCACCATACCTTCGGGGGCGACTCCGTCGCAATCGGCGTAAGCGATCGCTTTACCGGCATACTCGCGCTTGACCAGTTCGTAACCCCAGTTTTTGAATCCGCCTTCAGTGAATTTCATGATATTGCCTTTATGGACCAGAGTCACGCTGCGCCGTTTATTGGCGATGGCGTAATCCAGTGCGGCCCGGATAAGTCTTTCGCTGCCATCGACGGAAACCGGTTTGATGCCGATGCTGGAAGTTTCCGGGAAGCGGATTTTTTTCACATTCATTTCGTTACGGAGGAAGTCGATAACTTTGGCGGCTTCCGGAGTGCCGGACATCCATTCGATACCGGCGTAGATATCTTCGGTATTTTCCCGGAAGACGATCATATCGGTTTTTTCCGGAGCTTTGACCGGTGAAGGTACTCCGGTAAAGTAACGTACCGGGCGGACGCAGGCGTAAAGGTCGAGTTCCTGACGCAGAGCGACATTGAGGGAACGGAATCCGCCGCCGACGGGGGTGGTCAGAGGTCCTTTGATGGCGATGAGACAGCGGCGTACTTCATCGATGGTTTCCTGAGGCAGCCAGACGGTATCCTGATAAACTGCATTGGCTTTTTCTCCGGCGTAAATTTCCTGCCATGCGATTTCGCGTTTGCCGTTGTAAGCCTTTTGGACGGCACTGTTCCACATATGCATGGAAGCACTCATGATATCCGGGCCGATACCGTCACCCTCGATGAAACTGACGATCGGATTGTCGGGGACCTGCAAACCGTTGATTCCATTGGTAATGTATTCGCCTTGGGCGGGGCGGACGATGTGAGATTTGCTCATAAATAAAAACTCCTTCTTTTGGGAATTGTTGAATGCCTGCTGCACAGGATGTATACAATCGGTTAATAATATAGCATCGGTTGCAGAGATTTTCAACTGTATAAAAAACAACTCTCCTGCTTTGCCGTTGAAAACCGTCCCCGGAAAAGGTCATACAGCCGACGGTCCGGACGGACGGATGGAAAAAATTTTCGATTTTTTTTGATTTTTGACTTGAAAAACTCACATATTGGAGTTATGATATGTTTTATGTCATACATATTATAACAGAAAAATATGTCTGATATAGGGCAGTTTGGAAGCAGTTTGTATGGGGATCGACCGGCATAATGGGCATTGCCGTATGATCCATTCATGGGAGAGAACTGCCGTCCGTAAAGAATATGTGTACATCGAACCGGGCGGCAGTACTCTGCCGGACTGCAAGTAAAACAATAATCATTACAGTATAACCATATTCCGGCATCAAGGAGGCTGGAATATCCGGAGAAAATTACCGGAATACTCAAACCGGGGAGGCTTGGGGGAAAAGGGTGCGACCGTCATCCGCAGGGGATTTATCCGGAAAAATCACAGGAGACAAAAAAAATGAGCAGAGAAACTTCAATGGCCCTCTCCCGCGGGAGAGTAAAGCCCAATGGCTTTACTCTTATCGAATTGCTTGTGGTTATCGCGATCATCGCCATTCTGGCGGCGATCCTCTTGCCGGCTCTCAATAAAGCCCGGGCGCGCGGACGGGATGCCAGTTGCAAATCCAATCTGAAACAGTTGGCGATGGCTTTGCAGAGTTACTCCGATGCCAACGAAGATATTTTGCCTAACAGTTACAATACCACTTCATGGGCAAAAGAGCTTGTCAGACTTGGTTTTATCGGCAATGGAGAATTAACGGTGGATGATTACGGCAGTTTGCCTTTCTGGTGCAGTGCTTCAACGTTTCGTGAATCTGCAACCGGTCATCCGTCCAATTACGGTATAAATCTTCATGTATCCGGTCACACTTTGACCAGTCTCAGTGATTTTAACAACTCATATTATAAAAAATGGAATAAGATCAATGGTCTTTCTCAATTGGCTTTGCTGGCAGATTATGGCAGTGCCAATGGAAGTTCGGAACAGATGATTACACCAAGCGATAAAAAGATTTATTGGTTTGGTATCCATACCAACGCAATCACAACTATAACTTATCCCTTTCCCAATAGCAATACCGGTTATTCACCTTATGGAGTTTTAATGACCCGTCATGACAAACGGGCCAATATGGCTTTCGGCGATGGTCATGTGGAATCCGTTGTTAACGAGGATTTGCCGAGTGATTGGAGACCGAGTGAATCCAATCAGCCCAACTTGAGAAAATTCAAGGTAAAGTTTCATTATAAATCTTATTGAGGTATAAACGATGAAAAAGATTCTTTCGCTTCTGATCATGCTGTATTGCGGTGCGGTTTTCGCTGAAGAGAGTGCCGCGCCCGCTGAAAGTGCCGCGCCCGCCCCGGTGAAAATGCATCTGGAACACTTCCGGACCTACAAAAATAAAGGTGCTGCCGGTATTGTCGGGTATGTCCGTAAAAGCGCGGAAAATCCCATGACCCGGCGCAAATTCGTTACCGATGCTTCTGCGGCAAACTATCTCATCCAGCTTTACGGCCATGACCCGGCAGCTCTTACCGAAACCAAAACCTACACACTGACCATCACCGCCAGTGAAGATATCAACCCGGAAACGGAAGTGAGTTTCGCCATCAAAAGCAAAAATAAAAAATATGGCTGGTACGGTTCCATCCGCGCAAAAAACGATGTGAAAAAACTTACTCCGGGCCAGCACACATTCACCACTTCGGCGGATTTGAAAGCTCACAAAAGATACCCGGATATAGCTTACCTCTGCCCCACCATCACTGTCCGTAATCTCAAAAGCGGTTCCATTGTGGTGGAATCGGTGGAAGTGGTTACCAATAAGTGATTTGAGCGAGGAGTGAAAAATGTTGAAAAAACTTGTGTCAGCGGTAGCTGTGCTCTCATTTCTGATTGCCGGTGCCGGAGAAAAACGGGCATTGCGTCTGGATCATCTGCGTACTTACGTCAATAAGGGGCAGGCCGCTAAATTCAAACCGGTTTCCCCCAATGCGGAATTGCCGCTGGGTTCATTCATCGTGCTGCCCGATAAATCCTATCCGTCCTACCGGCTGCAGGTCTATCACCATGATCCGGCCAACAAGGAGGAGTACCGGCGCTATACGCTTAAATTCACCGTCAGTGCCGATGTCACTCTGGCCGGACATCTCACATTCGGCTTGAAACCCAAAAACAAAAAATACAGCTGGTACGGCAACTTTTCCGGCAGTGCCACCCGGGGCTTCCCGCTGATCCCCGGAACCCATCAGCTGACCGTTGAAGTCGATCTCAAACGGCAGAATCTGCCCGATCTGGGATTCGTCTGCCCGATGATCAATGTCACCCGCCTTTCTGCCGGCAGTGTCACCATCGATTCTCTGGAAGTGGAGACCATGCCCAGCAACTATCAGCCGCCCAAACCGCCGCCGGTTCCCAAAGGACCGGGCTTGACCGGTTTTACCGAACAGAAAAATGCTTTGACCCACTTCAAATGGGATGGTGCGATCGCTCTTACCAAATTCACGCTGATGATGGACTTCACCACTTTGGGACTGGATATCATGCAGTTGACTCCGGCAAACAGGGCCGTTGCTTTCCAGTGGCCATCCGGGGCGACCATCCTCGCTGAAAATCAGGGCGATTCATGGCTCATTTCCGCCGGTGACGCTCCGGGCAGATACAGCCGTACTTACACCGTCAGCGGCAAAAATATCACCGCCGCCGCCGGAGCAGAGGGGGTCGTTTTCCGCAATGCCGCCAATCAGGATATCTTTGTTTACGGCGGATTGAATACCATCGGCCGGACTCTGCTGGTCAAAAACGGTTCTCCGGTCATCAAAGTGCGTCCTTTACGCATCATCGAAAATGCTCTGGCTGTGATCGTCGTCGAAGAAGCCGAAAGAACTCTGGCTTATGCCGACAAAATCTATAACGAAAATGAATCATATATCAAAAAGGCGTGGAACCGCAACAGCAATGTTCGCCCCTGGAGCAACGTTTTCACCTTTCACCGGGATAATCTGGCCGCCCGCCGCAATCAGTTGATCAATGGTACGGAAAACTTCCTGCCCATTCTCCTGAAACAATGGAGCATCCGCGACCGTTTCGCCCAGATCGTTTACGTAGGTGAACTCGGTTTCCACGAGGCCGCCGGCCACTGGGGAGATACCTTCTACAAAAATTACTTCAAGTTTCTTGACGGTCAGCCGGAAGTGCAGTCAGCTCTCCAATTCGCCCGTAAGGTCGATTCGCTGGTCTCCCGCGCCCGCCGCGTTACCGATGCCAGTTTCAAAGAGGGTGTGCCGGCCAAAGAGGCCGGTATCAGTGCCGGATTCGCAGAATCCTCCCTCACTCATACCTTCCGTCGAGCCGGCAGTCCGGAAAAACTTTTCAACCGCATGACTCTGGATATCGCCGCCGGTGAAGCCGAAAGTGCCCAGCTGGTATTGAGTACCGCCCGGTACGGCGTGCAGGATCTGGCAGTTAAAGTTTCCTCCGCCGATGCCGATGCCCCGGCAGTCAAACTCTATCTCATGGATTATGTCACACTCATGGCTGAACCCCATGCCCAGCTGCCGCTGACTCTCGGCGGAGATGTGGAGATGCCCGACATCCTTAAAAATTATACCGCCGGCACTCCATTTGCGATGGAGTCTTACGTCAATCAGCCGGTGCAGATCGATATCACCGGAGCCAAAGATGCCCGTCCCGGCACTTATGAATATACCGTCGAAGTTCTGCATAAGGGTGAAACCGTTGCCCGGCTGCCGCTGACGGTGAAAGTCCGCAACTTCTCTTTCGGGGATGATTACATTCCGACCCTCGGTGGCTGGCGTTACGCCGTATTCGGTGCCTGGCACGGTGAAAAACTCGGCCGCAAGGCCCGGGAAAATTCCATCAAAGCCATGCTCGATCACCGGCTCAGTCCGACAGACCTCTACGCTTATACCTCATTCACCGCTGAAGAACTGGAATGGGCGATCAAACAGGGACTCCGGGGAATCAACCTCGGCCGCAGTCAGTTGGAATCAATGGCCCATCCCGAAGCGGATATGGGGAATTTTATCCGGCTTTTCGGCAGTGCTGACGGTGAGAAATTCTCCCCCATTGACTCCGTGAGCAAACTCGTTTCCCGGAAAATGGACAACGGCATCGAAGAACTTGATCTGGTCATCACCCCCAAAGGTGACACTTCCGCATATCGTTATCTCAAAGTCCACAACAGCGAGATCCGTACCGGTCGCGGCCGTCCGGTGCAGAAGTTCTTTCTGATGGAAGCCGCCAGTTCCTATAACGGCAAAGTCGCCCAAATGGTATTGGACAACGGCAAGACCGTCAGTTTCGATCAGATGTATTCCCGGCGGCAGGATCTCGCCCCGATGCTGACCGGCATCAGTAAAATGTCTTTGAGCAGTTCTTTCTGGATGGATAATCTGCGTACCGGCGAAAATCTCGGCAGTGTCATCTTTGACAAAGGCGAGGGCAAAGTAACTTCCATCCGGTTGATCAACACTTGTATCAGCCGGACAGTACGCGATTTGAAAAAGAAATATGACTTCATCCGTTCTGTCCCCGGCGGAGATAAGATCGATATCTATCTCTACGGATTCGATGAATCGATGAAACACCTCAATATCCCGGTGATTTCCGCATTTTCCAATGTCAAAAAATTCCTGCCCCAAGATATCAAAATCGTTTCCACCATCGCCGAGCCGATCATGAATCAGGAAATCTATAAATATATGGATATCCATTGTCCGGCCAATGCTTTTGCCTATCCCCGATTCAATAAACAGATGCATGACAAACACGGTACGAAGTTCTGGAGTTATGTCGGCGGCGGCGGATATTATCCCTTTGCCAACTTTGAAAGGGTCGATCAGCCGTTGATCTTCTCCAGAGCGTTCCCCTGGGAGATGATCGGATTTGAGTTCATCGAGGGTATGCTCTACTGGGATTTCCACCTCTGGAGATTCAATATGCAGTTCAAAGGCAGCAACGATATCGACTGGTCACGCTGGAACGATACCCACCAGACCAATAACGGTATGGGTGCGATCTTCTATCCCGGCCCCGATGGGGAGAGTTATCCCTCCCGCCGGGCCACTGCACTGCGCGACGGTCTGGACGATGTGCTGGCGGTCCGACTGGCCAGACGGCTCATCGCCGCCAAACCGGCTGCCGAACAGCCCGCACTCAAAGCTCAGCTGAAAAAACTTTGCGATGGTTACTGTATCAGCATGACCGTTTACTGCAAAGATATCCGGATGTTGAATAAAAACCGTGCCGCTTTGTATGATTTCATCGAGAGTATCAATAAATAAGGAAAAAAAGAATGCTGTTCTTTGACGAAGACTGCAATGCCCGTTACTATTACGCCGAAGCGGGAACTCTGCTGCCCAAAGATCTCGATCATATAGTCGATGATCTGAAAAATACCGATGTCAAAAGTATGGTCATCGGTACCGGCGGAGCTTCCGCCATGTATCCGGGAGCCAAAGCCGTAAATGAGTACATCGCCGGATTTGAGATGGAAAAAGGTCTGGATCAGCCCTGGTTCTGCGGTCATCCCGGAGTCTGGGGCTACCGCAATGCCGCCAATATCGTGGTGCTGCAGAAAATGGGCTGCGATTCCAATGATTATCTGCTCAAGCGCGCCCGGGAAAACGGCATGGAAGCATGGATCACCATCCGGATGAATGATCAGCACGGCACCTGGGTGGAAAAATCCCCGGGCCACAGTCAGTTGTGGATGGATCACCCGGAAATGCGGACTCAAACCTGCGCGCCGCAATCCGGATTGTCCTTTGAACATCCGCAGGTGCGCGAGATGATGTTCAACGTGATAATAGAGAATCTGGAACTTTATGACGTGGACGGCATTATTCTCGATTGGATGCGCCATGTGCCGCACTTCAATGATGGCGAAGGAGAAAGTTTTATCCCGGTGATCAATGATTATATGGGCGAAATCCGGAAAATGGTCGATTCATTCGCTGAAAAACGCGGCCGCCGGATCATGATCGCTCCCCGGCTCCCCGCTTCCGTCGAAAGGGCGCGTTATCACGGTCTGGACGGGGCGGCATGGGCACAGAAAGGTTATATTGACCGGCTGATCATCTCACCGAAATATCTGCGCAGTTACATTCTCGATCCGGGCGAATGGAAACGGGCCATCGGCCGCGATGATTTTCCGGTGACTGCCTGCATCGATACGCCGTACCAGCCTTACCCGGGGTATCCCACCGACGGGCCGACCGGGGCGTGGACCCGTGAACCGTTTGACCGGCGGCAGCTGCCATTCATCCGGGGGGCATGCCGGGTGGCGTTGAATAACGGTTCGGACGGGATATATCTTTTCAACTTCATGAATATCCGCAACAAGAAAAAGATGATGGAGATTTTCGATGAGTGCGGCAGCTGGGAAATGCTGCAGGGCAAAAACTTTTCGCTTGATATCTCCTATGACGATCTGCATATGGATGAGCCGAACTTCCTCAAAGGCTGGCGCGCCAAAAGCAATGATGAATATTTCTCCGTCTGGCGTAATGATTTGAAAGCAAAGGGCGTTTATCCTTATCAGCTGCCGCAGGAACTTGCTCCGGGAGCAAGCTGCAGATTTTCTTTCGTCACCGGCAGGATCACGGAAAAGCAGCTGCCGCAGATCGCCTTCAGTTTCGAGGGGATCAATGAAGCAAAAGTAGTATTCAACGGCGTGGAGTGCCGCGCTGAAAACGGCAGATTCATCTGTCCGCAGGTAACCGGATTTACCGGACAGACTGCCGAAATCAGCGTGACCAATACTTCCGGGGAGGCGGTAATTGTTGAACGGGCTTCCATGCACTTCTCCTGGGATGGGGAGTTCCCGGAATTGTACAATCCGGCAAAAAAGATCACTATCGGTGTCGCCGCCGATATCTGAATAATTGAAAGGGTTTTTTATTATGGCAAGCAAAACTTATTCGGCTACCGTCACTCCGCTGTTTGAGGACGGTTCACTGGACAAAGAGGGATTGAAAAATATCCTCGAACGCAACATCCGTCATGGACTTACCGGAGTTTTTCTTCTCGGTTCAATGGGGGAATGGGGCAGTTTCAGCGATGACTTCAAAGAAGATTATGTCAAAACCGCCTGCGGGATCGTCGGCAATAAGATGGAACTGCTCGTTGGCATCAATGCCACCAGTCTGCCGTTGTCTCTGGAGAATATGAAACGCTACAGTCAGTATCAATTTGACAGTTATGTATTCATGCATCCGGCCCGCACCAGCGCGCTCGATCCGGTCAAATCACTGCTTAAAGTTCTCGATGAAGCTGACCGCCCGGTTTATTTTTACTATTGTCCGCCCAATAACAATGTCAACTTTTCACTCGATCAATTCGCGACGGTAATGGCTCATCCCAATCTGAAGGGTATCAAAAATTCCTCCAGCAATATGTGGCTGCGTAAAGAATTGCTCGTTCTGCGGGAAGAAAAGGGCTTCAAAACCCTCTTTATGGAAGGACAGGAGTGGGCGGTCGATGAAGCATTGATGGTCGGTTGCGACGGGATGATTTCCGGTATGGGCGCACTTTGTTCCAAAATCATGGTCGATATCGCCAGGGCTGCCGATAACCGGGATTGGGCCGAGGCCAACCGGCTGCAGAACCTGTTTATTCAGGTGTTTCATGGCGTTTACGGAATCAATCTGGCCAATGTCTGGAATGGTCAGAAATACGCATTGGTCAAACTCGGGTTGTGCAGTACACCGTATACCATCGCTCAGGAGATGAGTGGTTTGACCGCTGAAGCCAAAGCCCGCGTGGAAGCGTGTGTGGAAAAATACCGGGATATTCTGGATTGAGGATCAAAGATGCTGCGTTATCAGGAAAATAATCAATTACACCGTGATTTTCATGGTACGACCAATACCACGCTGGATTATATAGCGGATAATTACGGAGTCGATGCACTCAAGAGTATTCTGCAGGATACCGGAGAAAAAGTTTATAAATCTATCCATGACAAACTTGCTGCCGGTGATGCTTCGGAACTGCTGGAACACCTCAATTGGTTTTACTTCCGCGAGGGGGCAAAATATCAGCTTACGGTAGAGCCTGATGAGATCAAACTGGAGGTGTTCGAGTGTCCGGCCATCCGCCATTTGAAAAAGATGGGATTGCCGGTTTCAAAGCATGCCTGTCTGCAGACCAGCGAGGTCAATGCCGGAATGTGCAAAAATACGCAGTGGGAATCTTCTGTCGAAGTTATCGGGGAGGGGCATTGTATCCAGACTTTCCGCAAAAAGGAGTGTTGAATATGATACCCAGTGACCATTTCGTCAGATTTTACAACGAAGTATTCAAGTTTCTTGATGCGCGAAATGGCTTGGAGGATTACTATCTGGAAATCAGCCGCCATCAGGAACACCATTGCCTCAAGCACTTTATGGAAAAAGGCCTGCAAGGTATGGAAGAGTACTGGGGACAAATCAGAGTTGAAGAAAACTGCATAATGTCATCTGAAGTAGTTGGCGATGTCCGTTATTCCCATATGAAGAAGTGTCCGAGTTTGAGCAAGGTACTGGACAACGATGCAGAACCTTGCGAAAAATATTGCTTGCACTGTCCTGGATGGGTGGCTCCATTGATGACCAAATGCGGCTTCTATTACATTAAATATCTGCGTGCCTTGGATGTGCCGGAATGCGGTTCGGTATTTTCTGACAATCTGGAAAAAATCAGTGCGATACGGCAGAATCTGAAAAGAGATGGTTTCAAGTATATTTTTGACAATTTTGACCAAAGAGAAGAAGTTGAAGTCAACAAGCAGGAAAGACTGAAAGTGTAAAGAGGATTGAAAATATGATACCCAGTGACCATTTCGTCAGATTTTACAACGAAGTATTCAAGTTTCTTGACCGGAATGACGGTCTGGAAAAATATTATCTGGAAATCAGCCGCCATCAGGAACATCACTGTCTTGATCTCTTTTCCCGCAAAGGCATTGCCGGTATGCGCGAATACTGGAATGTTATTGCCAGGGAGGAGAATATCATCAGCAAGAGCAAAAAAAAGGGGATCGTGACCAATACCAAAATGATCAGCAGCGACAGCCATATCTGTCCCAGCTTGACCAAGAATCTGGATAATGATGCCGGGGTATGCGAAAAATATTGTCTGCATTGCCCCGGCTGGGTGATCCCGATTTTTACCAAAACCGGCTTTTATTGCGTTTATGATCTGATAAATCTGCTGGAACCGACTTGTTCCATGAATGTTTTTGCCATCCGGGAGGAGGCGGAAGAATTCAAACAGCAGCGGATTGCCGGCGGAGCTGATCCGGCATTGATCTATGACAATCTGGATAAGGCAGATGAGATCGAAGCCAACAAGATCCGTTTGGCTCCTCTGCGGGCGCAGGAAGCTGCCAAAGCAGAAAATTAAAGCAGATAAAAAAACTCCCGGCTGACTTCACCATTGAAGTTGACCGGGAGTTTTGTTTTTAACGGGGTCACATTTTCTGTACAAGTTCCGAAATTTTGTCGCAGATATTCCGGATGGGGACATTAGCCATAACCGGAAGGACTTCCGATTGGATGACTTTCAATCGGGGAGCCTGTCCGAGCAGAGGCATGATATGATCCCAATCGACGGTGCCGCTGCCGGGATTGCGGTGTTGATCGGTGATGCCGATATTGTCATGGAGGTGGCAATTGACTACATGCGGAAGCATTTTTTCCAGGATCTGATCATCCCATTGCGGGGTGAGATCTTTCCAGGCTTTGCAAGGTTTGGATTCCGGATTGAAGCGTCCTTTATTCATCAGATTGGCATGTCCGGCATCGTAGCAGAAGCCGAGTGCATCGGTCGGGAAGCAGGATTTTACTGCGAGCAGACGTTCCGGAGTGTTGATTTGGAACCAGACATTTTCGATGCAGATGACGATGCCGAGTTTTTCGGCCAGCGGCAGAAGATGATCCAGAGATTTTTTCAGACAGTCGAATTGAGTTTCCAGAGGATAATCCGGGTAGACTGTCTCATTGCCGGTATGGATGGTAATGGTATTTACGCCCATGTCGGCAACGATCTGCATACTCAATTCATGCCGCAGCAGCATTTGCGGACGGGCTTCCGGAATCGGGCAATTCAGGTCAAGAAATTTACCGAAAATGGCGTGGGAATCGGCAAAAGTCAGGCCGGCACCGGCAATTTCTTCATTGAGTTGATCCATCACATTGCGATCCGTCATGATTGCGTTGATCAGTGAGTCGGACAGAACCAGATGCTTTGCTCCGTTGGCGGCAAATTCATGCATGATATGCACTCTGCCCAGAGCATCGACATGGGTGAAATCATAGAGAAAAGTTATTGGGATATCAGTCATTTCAGTTGTCTCCATTATGGGAAAAATGATTTTAAATACTTGTAATAATATACAGCTCGAAACTGAAAATTCAAGGAAAAACAGGTATTCCCGGTGAAAAATTTACTGTTTATGGACCGGTTTATTTCATGGAGTTTCCGTAACGATCGCATTTTTTAACAAATTCCGCTTGATTTTTCAGATAACCGGTACTATATTATGTGTACAGACCCATTTCCGGGCGGTTAGCTCAGTTGGTTAGAGCGCTGCTTTCACACGGCAGAGGTCACGTGTTCGAGTCACGTACCGCCCACCATCTTTCGCTAAAGCTGCGGATGGCAGACCGTAAGGAATGCCATCCGTAGATTTTTTTGCTTGCAAAAACAAGCGGAGTGTAACGGAACGGGCGAAGGATGCCCTCCAAAGCTTTGGCGACGGAAGGCTGTGTGGTTGCGAATTGCGGCAACCATACAACGGAGGCAATGACGATGTTTTGCCTCTTCGTCGGTTTATGACAAAAACTCATAATAATTTCTCGCTTGAAGTTTCCGGTAACTGATAGATTTTTAATTTGAAG
>JAGBZM010000070.1 GCA_017628235.1 Lentisphaeria bacterium
GCGGAGGTATCGTGGTTTTGAATGCTCCGCCGCATAATGAGAAAATCCAGCAGATGCCGGGGATGATCATCCATCATACCGAGGGGGATAGGGAGGATTCTCTGGCCCGAATGCATTTTACCACTCCGGTGGTACTCGGACAGTATCCCCGGGATACCAAAGGAACTCCGGGGTATACCGGTTCGCCGTGCAAACGTTTCCTGACGGGAGAGGATTTTATGCAGGATCTGGTATGGAAAATTTCAAACGGGGTTCTTTATGCTGCTTATTGGCCGCCCAAAGATGTTCCGGAAAGTCATGAGTGGCCCACCCGGGATATGTATCCGATCACGGTGACGGATATTCACGGCGGCTGGATTCGCGGTAAAGAACGCATTATTACGGTGAAAAGCGGTAAATTCGGCTGGGAAAACGGGCAAGTCGCTTCGGCCAGAGTCCGCATTTACGGAAAAGACGGCCGCATGGTCAGTGATGAAGAGACAAGCAGTGATGCCGGCGGACAGTTTGAAGTCAGACTTCCGCAAGGCGGTATGGCTGTTATCATCCGCTGAGTTATTCTGAAAGAAACATTTTTATCGTTGCCGGAACTTTCCGGCAACGTTTTTTTACGTTGAAGCAATATAAAAAAACTCACCGGTTCCGCAGGGAAACGGTGAGTCGGATTTCTTTGCCGATGTTCCGGATTATTCCGCCTTAGCCAGAGAAATAACCACTTTTTTCATCGCGCCTTCACCGATGGATTCGGTGGTGACTTCCGGATCTTCTTTCAGCGTGATGTGGATGATCCGGCGGTCATGAGCATTCATCTCCGGCAGTTTTACCGGTTCGCCCCAGCGTTTGACCTCTTTGGCGGCATCGAGGGCCTGTTTTTCCAGCTGTTCCACACTGCTGCGCGGAGAATCATCACCGCCGCGCCGGGGGCGTTTACGGTATTCGCGGGGAGCAGCACTCTCTTCGTCTCCGGCATTTTTCGCATCCCGGTCACCGGAAGCATAACCGTCAATGTCCAAAGTGACATGCGGACACTCCTCATCCTGTTTGAACATCATGCGGTTGAGCAGCAATTGCAGGCTTTCGAGAGTCTGTCCTTTTCTGCCGATGATCCTGCCGGCATTGTCGCTGGAGATCATTACTCCGATCCGGTTGCCCTTTTCCTCGATTTTGAAGTCGCCATTCAGGGCCAGATAGTCAAACATACGCATGAGGATCTGGAGGATCTGTTCTTTGTACTCGTTGAATTTCGGATTTTCTGCCATTTTTTCTGTTTCCTTGAAATTTATTTGCTCTGACCGTCAGCAGCGGCGGCCAAAGCCCGGTTGCGTTTGTTCTGCAACCAGAGTTGAATGATACTGAAAAGGTTACTGATCGTCCAGTAAAGAGTCAGACCGGACGGCAAGTCATAGAGGAATACCAGCATTATCACCGGCATCATCGCCATCATTTTTTTCTGGGCCGGGTCCATCGACATCGGTGTCATACGCTGCTGAATGACCATCAAAACAGTCATCATCAGTACCAGCGGATTGACCGGGATGACATTGATATTGATCAGCGGCAATGTGAATCCCAACGGTATTGAAAACACCGTATCGGCCGCCGCCAGATTTTTGGCCCAGAGGAAAGAAACATGGCGCAGAGCCACTGCATTATCCAGCATAGCGTACAGGGCGAAAAAGATCGGTATCTGCAGCAGTATCGGCAGACATCCGGCGAAAGGATTGATTCCCTCTTTGCGGTAAAGTTCTGTCATTTTCTGGTTGAGCAGCTGCGGATTATCGCCGTATTTTTCTTTGAGTTCTTTGAAAAGCGGCTGAACTTTACGCATCTTTTGCATGGATTCATTGCCTTTGGCGGTCAGCGGGTAAAATGCGGTACGCACCAGCAAGGTCAGAATAATGATACTCACTCCGTAACTGTGGCAGAGCGCGTAGAGCATATTCAATATCCACATCAGCAGCCGGGCCAGATAATTCAGCGGTCCCCAGGCCAGATGAAGCACTTTTTCCCCGGAAGGAACAAATTCGGCCAGTGCATCGGCAGATTTCGGACCGGTGTAAGTGGAAAATTCAAAACTTTCTGATTCACCGGGCAGCAGCTTGCATTCCGGCAGAGCTGCTCCGATGGTCAGGATATTGAACTTTTTACCTTTGGCATCCGCGACTTCCGGACGGGGATCTTCCTGCCAGAGCCTGAAATCTTTACCTGAATCAGATTTCAGGATGCTGCAAAAGTATTTATTGCTCACCGCTGCCCACCGGACCTGCGGCGGCTTGTTGAAAAGGTAATCTTCATCATCTTCGTCAGCATCAACATCTTCATAACTGCCGTCGGCCGTCAGGAGATCCAAGCGGTGCGACATGGTACGCAGTTTGTCGCCGGTCAGGGTGTGCCAGGGGGCAATCGAACCGCCGCAAACGACCATATCATTCAGTATCAGCGGCGAAGTGCCGGTATTGGTCAGGGTGTAACGGCAGTTGATGATGTAATCATCTTTCAGAGAGAATTGCTGTTTGAGCAGAAGTTTGCCTTGCGGCAGTGTGATGGTACGCACAGTTTCCAGTTGGTCCTCTCTCTCTGTCAGCGCGGCGGCATCGGCAGTATGGGATTTGGGGATATTCAGTGCGAAAAGCCGGGAATCGATTGCGATCTCACCGGACAGATCGTTGTGCATGTACTTCAGGAAGCGGATGTTGCTGATCGCGCCGTCAACGGCAGATACAGTCAATTCGAGAGTACCGTTACGGAATTTTTTATCTGCCGCAGCGGTCGGGATTTTTTCCGCCGCCCGGATCGTGGCGGCCGGAAGATCGGCAGGAACTGCTGCCGGCGCAGAAATTTCACTTCTCTTTTCCGCTGTTTCTGCTGCTGCCGGTGCAGCGGCTGTTTCTTCCGTCTGCACAGTTGTTTCTGCTGCCGCCTGTTCACGGGGAGGTGTCCACCCCATGTATTCACTGATCGACGGCCATGCCAACATCAGAATCAGGCAGAATATCAGGCCGACAATGGTTTCTTTATCAAATTTCATAATTATTGTTTTTCCTGCGTTTTCGGATTTTCCGTCCGGCCGAATCCCTTTTCCGGCACCGGATCATAACCGCTTTTGCCGAATGGTTGACAACGCATCAAACGCCACGCTGTCAGCAAAACTCCCATCCAGAATCCGCGTTTGCGGAATGCGTCAACGGCATAATGTGAACAACTCGGTTCAAATCTGCACTGACAAGGCAGATACGGCGATATCGCTTTCTGGTAGATCCTGATCAGAAAGATCATTGCTCCTGCTGCGAGTGAATGTCTTGCCGGGCAAGTACTTGCAGTTCGCTCAAAATTCCGGATAATTCCTTTGTCGCCTGCATCCGGTCGTATTTCTGCATCTTTTTGCGCGGTATCAGCAATATGCGACACGGGGAGAGTTCCGGTTTCAACATCCGGAAGCTCTCCCACATCAACCGTCTTGCCCGGTTGCGGACAACCGCCAGCAGACTGTACTTTTTGCTGCATATTACACCGCACTCCAAACGGTTTTCCGGGGAGGGGGCAACGACAACCACCATTCCGGGGGCAACGCCTTTTGTCCCATCCCGCCGGATTTGGTCAAATTGGGCTTTGAAGCGCAATTTTTCCCGTTTTTTCAGGCGGAATCGGACTTCGCGGCGGCAATCCGGTCCGGCAGACTCGGTCGGCACGTTACACCGGATCAGGCAGTGAGCCGGGCGCGGCCTTTCTGACGGCGGCGTCTGATAACATTGCGACCGGCAGCTGTTGCCATACGGGCGAAGAAACCGATCCGGCGTTTCCGGCGGCGGTTCGAGGGCTGAAAAGTTCTTTTCATTTTCGTTTCATCCTGTTTTTTATGTTTACTGTATACTCAAAAATTTTGCCGCAGGCACCCGGTGTCTGCAGACATTATACCACAACTTGCAATTGTCGATCAATTAAAATAACCCCTGAAACGGATTTTTTCAAGTCATTATTTGCAAAAACATCCTTTTTTATGTTGACAATCGGCCGCAAAAGCAGAGAATCCGTTTTTTTACCCCAGGGAGGTGGCTTTATGGATCAGAATGAATTGAGACAGAAACTGGAGGAATTATCCGGGACCGCCGGAGAAATTCTGGAATTGCTGAAAGATTTTATTTCCCGGACAGAATACAAGTGAGGTGTGAATGATGAAAATAGAACGCTCTGTGACTCAGCAGCGCACCCTTGACCGTTTCGGACGCTGTGAACGCGCCCGGATCTGTTATGTGGCCAGCGGCGTGGATATGGAACAGGTGGATAAAGCGGTGGTAGAAGTTTTTGCCGCTGCTCCGGATAAATGGGAGGGCGTACCCAAAGTGTCCGCCGGAATACTCCGGTCAGCCGGAGGCATTCTGGAAGTCGGAGTCGATTACCGGCGTACCGTTAATACACTTCCGGCGGATTCCGGAAGCCATCGGGCCGGTGACCGGGAGTGGCGTGTGGAGGTCAATGCCGGAACCGAATATTCCCGGCAGGCTCTGGCATGCATATTTTCCCAAACAACCGAACCGGGAAAGCCTCTGCCTGATCCGGGGCGGATGATCGACTGGAACGGAAAACGCGGACTGGCATCAACATCAGGACAGATAGTACGTTACACCCCGGAAATGAGCTTGTGCTGTATTGCGACTTTTCCCCGGGAACGGGCTTTTTCCCGTGCCTATCTGCGGCAGATCGCCAATCTGGTCGGCAAAGTCAATTCCGGAGTTTTTTTCAACTGGAATCCGGGAGAAGTCCTCTTTCTCGGATTGACCGGCAGCCGGAGTTTCACCGGAGAGGATGGCAAAGCTTTGTGCGATCTGACTTTCCGCTTCAATATCCGCTGCAGCAGCCGGAGGATCGTCGGCGGCGTTGACGCCGGTCTGGTCGATGGGTGGGATCACCTCTGGACGATCCCGGCAGACACTCCGGAATATGACGGGATCTATTCCGTGCATGTCAGCAGGATATATGAACGCGCTTCATTTGCGGTTCTGGATCTGTAATACTATGAGGAATAAGTAATATGTTATTCAGTGATACAGCTCCGGGCAGTGTTTTTCAGGGGGAATCGGCTGCCAGATATAATGCGGTCAATTCTCTGCTCCGTTCCGCGCTGTTTCCGGCAGCGGAAACCGGCAGGAATCCGGCCAATTTCCGGTTGGATTTCATCAATGCTTCAGCGCAGGATATCTCCGCTTTCTCTCCGGTGGCAATTACCGGCGTGAGCGATGATATTCCGGAATATCACTCCTCCGGCTGCATCGACGGACTGGCGGTGGTTGCCGGTATACCGGCGGCAGATGAAACACTGCCCTGGGGAATCGCTCTGGAAGATGTCGCTCCGGGGCAGCTGGGGATGCTGGCTTTTTCCGGTTCGGTTCCGGCGATTTTTTCCGGTTCTGGAACGTTTGTCGCAGTCAGTAACGGTCAACTGTGCGCCGGTAATGGCGGCAGCGCCCGGGTATTGGCAACTTGCCCAACCGGTCCGGACGGTGAATTGCATCCGGGGCTGCTGCTGCTCGGCGGTTCCGGTATTGCCGCACCGGAAAATGAGTACAACGGTATCTTCAAGCTGCAGTCCTTGTCCGGCAGCTCTTTGAAGATCGTCAATGGCAGTGCGCCGGATTCTCCTTACTGCGGGTATACCGATATCCCCGGCTGCAATGCGATCCCGGAAACGGTGCTTACGCTGCCGGAAAATAAGGGAAGTATGATTTATTTATGCTTTGCTTATGATTCCGTCAGCAAAAGTTATTCCTGGAGCTTTGAATCTGCTGTCCCGGCCGGAGTGAAATTGTACCGGCTGCTGGGACGGTTCCGCAATGGCCGGACGGAACAGATATTCTCCGATGAAAAAGTAACCCGGATAGTTTTCGGAGAGGAGTGGTATCTGCAATGAGTTTTATCAACGGCAATATCCCGGTGACTGCCGCGTGGAACATTCTCTGCGAAGCAGTCGCTGAAAGACAGAGCTTTTTCGGAAGTCACGGGCGGAGTTACAGTTATCACCGGGTTCCGGCACTTCCTGCCTCCCGGTATGGTGATGGCGATATCCGATCCATGATCCCATCCATGCGCGAGGCGGTACGGGATTTGACAGCTTCGGCGTTTGACTGTCATAAATTCGGGCAGTGGAGCAATCTCAGTTCCATGACCGGAGTCAATGCTCTTTTCTACCCGGATGAACCGTTTTTCCGTGAATATCAGGTCGATCCTTATGCCTTTTTATTCCAACCGTCTGAGGTTCCTTCATACCGTCATGCCGTCAGTGAATTTATTGCGGCAGCGGCAAAAATACTTAATGATGCGGTACGTTATCCGCGTCCGAGATTTGATACGGCCTGGCCACTGGCCGGTTTCGGATTGGATGCTGAACTGGAACTGCAGTGGGGGAGTGATTATCAGCACCGGATAGCCGGAAGTTATGCTGAAGTGGGGAATTTGAGTTCATCAGAAGCTCCGTCACTGGCCAATATCAACTGGCAGACTCCGGCCATCTGGCAAAACGGTGTCGGGCGGGGCCGGGCAGATAATTTCCGTTGGATATGGCGGGGAGGCGGGACAGATGGCGGAATATATATCCAGCCGCAGTTGACCGGCAGCTGCCGGCTGCGTTCACAGGCGCGGGTACAATATATCCGGGGATATACAGATAATGCGCCGCAGATAATTGAATTGGACATGGAGGAATTTACGATTGATTTCAATTCCAATCAGGCTGACCGCAGATGGGATCTGACCAAAATCGGGTCAATTCAGTCGGAGATCTGGAACAGTGGTGATGAAGAAAAAAAAGAGTTTGAGAAAAAAAGTCTGCGTCTGGAAATAACTTCCGCAGAAGTATTGCTGACGGAAGCAAATTTTCCGAAGTTGACCTATAAATATTTGGAGTGAGAAAAATGGAAAGAAAACGTGCAATATTGAAAATCGGCAATTCCGGAGCCGTTCTCTGTGATGAGTACGGTTCATCCACCGGCATCTCGCTGGAATTGATGCTGGGCACCGGTGGCGTGCTGGAATTTGAACTGCATTCGGAAGCCGCCGGTGACAATGCCATACTGCCGGATTATCCGGTTTCTGAATTGTCCGGCGGCAGTTATTACTTCGCTTTGGATACGGCATGCGGCAACAGCGATGATCCGCCGCTGCTGATCTTTTCCGGAGTTACTTTAGGGCAGGATGATGCGGGCAGAAGCATCATGCGGGTACCTTTGACCGGTATTGCCGGACAGAGGCTCACGGACACCTTGAATGGCCGTGATTCAGTTGAATTATTCTGCGAACTCGGCGGTTTTGATTCAGATGCCAAAGCTCTTTTTGCCTGGCAATTCAAAGTTGTGGTCCGCAGCCGGGTTTATTCCGGCAACGGCAGTCCGAGTGTGGTTCCCGATCCGGCGTACTATACTGCGGCACAGGTGGAAGCGGTCGTTGCCCGGCAGCTGGTATTTGAATTTTCCGCTGACGGCATTTCATGGCACGAAGTGTTGAGTGACGGTGATATTTTTATGCGGGCCCGACACGGCAGAGGCGGTATTCCTTCTGAATCTTTCGCTGTCCCATCCGGCAAGGATGGTGAGCCCGGAGCGCAGGGCCCGCAGGGAGAACCGGGCAAGGATGGCGTTGACGGCAAGGATTTGATGATTCCGGCCGGAACGGTCATCATGCACGCCGGAAACAGTGTGCCGGATGGTTACATCATCTGCAACGGTGCGGAAGTTTCGCGGGAAATATACGCCGGACTTTTTGCGGCCATCGGTGAAACTTACGGACCGGGAGATGGAGAAACCACTTTCACTCTGCCGGATTTTACCGGCCGGATCCC
>JAGBZM010000071.1 GCA_017628235.1 Lentisphaeria bacterium
ACTGATAAAAAAAGCTCCGCTGTGAAAGCGGAGCTTTTGGTTTCCGGCTAAAGATTATTCTTCAACGAAGCTGTCTTTACCGACGCCGCAGGCGGGGCAATTCCAGGTATCCGGCAGATCTTCAAATGCAGTTCCCGGGGCGATGCCGTTATCCGGATCACCGGCGGCCGGATCATAAACATAACCACAAACTTCGCATACATACTTTTTCATAGTTTTTCTCCTTTTGGTAGAGGTTGTCTGAACAATTTTTTCTGCAGCTGGTTTCCGGCAACGGTTTCCCGGCTGCACACTTCTAAATATATACCGTTTTCCGCAAATTGCAAGCGGCGGAAACGGAAATATTTTCAGTATATCCGGATCACTTTTTTCTGCTTTGTTCCGGATTTTCGATTTCCGAATATGCTTTACGGTTGAGCTGCAGATCATCTATACATTTCTGCAGTTCCGGGGGGATCGACTGAATCATTCTGCCGTCATAGTCGTAATCGATCCAACAATCTTCGGAGACATTGTCCATTGTGCCGACCGGGCGCATAAAATGAAAAGCATCATGCTTGATCCGGGGCGGCTGTTGCTGCGGATTGCCGCGCATGAGAGATTTTAGTTCCTCCAGATATTTCAGATAGACCTCCCGGCAGGAACAGTCGTGTCTGACTCCGATGGCGGCGGCCATACCGGCGACTTCACCGAGCATGCCCAAAGTCCGCATGACCCGAACCGAAGAAAATGCGATATGGGTCAAGCTCATGCAGCGTCCGGCCAGAAAGAGATTTTTCATATCTCTGGCATACATGCAGCGGTAGGGGATCGGGTATGGTTCGGGGATGACCAGATGATAGGCGCATGACTGGAAAGGTTCTCCGAATTTCCGGCAATTTTCCGGATCGGGGAAGTGCAGATCGATACTCCAGGTGGTGCAGCCGGTGGCATCGGGATATTTCACGGCATTCATCAGATCATTCTGAGTCAGGATGAGGTCGCCTTTGACCCGGTAACTTTCGCGTTTGCCGCCGATAGCGGAAACCCATTCCAGCTCCATATTTTCCCACTCTTTTTTGCGGTGAGAGTGGTTTTTCAGGAAAGACCAGTTGGCATAACATGCCATCAGTCCGTAATCTCGGATATATTCGATATCCATGACCTGATCCCTGAATTGTCCGGCTTCCCAGTCCCAGCAGCAGTCGAAACGTTCAAGAGCGTTGTTCTCATCGAATTTGATTCCCCAGTCGATATCCGGGAAGTCTACTTTATGCTCTTTGCGGCGGGTTTCCCAGAGGACCGAATGTCCCATGACGGTGCGCTGCGGTTGTTCCGGGGCGAGAAATTCATGGAATTGTTCGCGTCCCTCGCTGCCGTACATGACTTCGCATCCGCAGCATCTGGCGATGAAAGCATCTCCGGTGGCATCGGTAAAAAAGCGTCCTTTGCGGCGGGTTTCTCTGCCGGTTCTGACGGAACGGGTGATGACTGCCGAAATTTTCTGCGGATCATGAGGGGAAGTTTCCACGCCGATCACACACTCATAGAGGAGCAGATTTTTCTGCTTTTTGAAAAGTGCGGCTTTGCGGTCATCTTCAAATAGTTCTTTATCTTTTTTCATGCCTGGCGAACCGCATACCGGGCTGATCATCTGTGCGAATTTTCCCAGGGCCGGATATGGTTCCAAGCCGGTGTTGCCGCCGGTCCACACCCGGACTTCAGAACTGCCGCATCCGCCTGCGACGGGGCGATCCTGCAGTACGATGGTTTTCAGATTCTCTTTTGCGGCGGCCAAAGCGGTGCAAAGTCCGGCATATCCGCCGCCGCAGACGATCAGGTCGTAAAATTGCGGATCATCCTCGATGACGGTATTGCAGGCTTTGCGGCGGAAAATTTTTAATGTTTCCGGATCATCCGGCGGCAGATCCTGCGGATCATCGGTGATGAATACGGCATCGCAGCGTCCGTCGAATCCGGTCAGATCGTGCAGAGCTATCCGGTGGGTTCCGGCGGCAAATTCTCCGGAACCGGCCATTTGCCAAGCCCATTCCGGGCCGTTGGTTCCCAATTCAGCAGCAAATGCTTTTTTATCGATCAGCAGTTGAAATCTGCCGGCAGGAGTACCGTTTTGCCATACTGCGCTCCAGTCGCGGGTGCGGACAAAGAAGTGCCACTTGCCGTTGTGCGGCAGGTGAATATCAGTGGCGGCATCAGCGACCGGGCGGCCGATACCGTGAGCGAATATCCAGAAAGAACCCATTGCTTCGCGGCATTGGGTTTCAACGGTCCATCCGCCCAGATCGTCGAAAGTTTCTGCTTCAATGAAAATATGCATTTTGCTTACATCCTGTTACATGGGGCAGATATCCTGGATCACCGGCTGGATGACGACATCGGGAATGGCCAGATGGTCCGGGGTTTCCAGAATTTCTTTTACCAGCACGCCGAGTTCTTCCGGAGAGGTGCATTTGGCGGCGAGTTCCGGGTTTTCCGATGCGCCGGAGATATTGGCGGCGGCGTTGAAATTTGTCTGTCCCCAGCTGGGGGTCAGGCAGGTCACGCGCACACCGAAGGGGCGCAATTCCGTATAGAGGCCGTGACTGAATTTGGCCAGACCGGCTTTGGCGGCAGTGTAGATGCTCCATGCGGGCCAGGCGTAGAGGGCGCAGACGCTGGAAATATTGATAATGGTACCGGCTTTTTTCTTTTCCATGATTCTGGCGGCGCGGGAACAGCCGAGGATGGTGCCGGTGAGGTTGATATTGATAGTGGAGATGATATCTTCATCGCGCTGCTGCGAAACGGGGACCAGATTGCCGCCGGCACCGGCGTTATTGATCAATACATCCATATCTCCGCCCATTGCTGCGATCACCCGGTCCCAGTCGGCGCCGCAGGAAACATCGGCGCAGATGCCTTTGACCTGCAGTTTTTCTGCAGTTTCCTGCAATTTTTTTTCATTTCTGCCGGTGATCCACACTTCGGCTCCGGCCTGAGAGAGAACCGCTGCGATGCCTTTGCCGTAACCGGAAGATCCTCCGGTTACCAGAACTTTTTTTCCTTTGAGATCCATGTTTTTTCCTCTTGAGTTAATATGATGTAAAAATAGAATCCGCTGCCTCTGAGAGAAGCGGAACGGCTGACAGCATTTTTTCTTCCGTGAGCCGGGAAGCCGGACCGCTGATCCACAATGCGGCGGCGACCCGTTTTTGGCGGTCAAAAACCGGAACTGACACACAGCGGATATCGGCATCCTCTTCTCCCCGGTCAAAGGCGGCTTTATTGCGGCGGATGAGTTCCAGTTCTTTTTTGAAATCCTCCATATCCGCGATGGTTTTGGCGGTGAAGCGCGGGAAAGAGAGTTCCCGGAGCAGTTCCTGTTGTTCACCATCCGGGAGGTGGGCGATGATCGCTTTGGCCGGAGCCGCCGAGTGCAGCGGGAAGTTGTGGCCGATTTCCAGCACGACTTTGACCGGATAACGGGAAATTTCCTGATGCAAAATCACGCCCTGACCGCTGTGAATGATACCCAGCAGAACGGTTTCACCGACCTGATCGCGCAGGCGGCGCATCGGTTTTTCGGCCAGAGAGACCAGCGAAGAGCTGTCCAGAGCCTGAAAAGCCAGCTGACACAGTTTGCCGGTCAATTGGAAACGGCCGTCGGCGGTTTTCCGGAGATAACCGTATTCGGTAAACGTGGTCAGCATCCGGAAAAGTGTTGCCGGGGGGATGCCGGTAGCATCAAGTTCGCCGGGCAGAACTCCGGCGGGGGAGGCGGAAATGGCTTCCAGCAGGCGCAAGCCCCGGGCCAGAGCCGGAACGATGTAAGGATTGTCGCGGTTTTCGATACTTGTTTTTTTCATCTTCAGAATTACTGCTCCTGTTGTATTTTTCCGGGATAATATATCATAAAAGAAAATATATTTCAATAGTGAAAAATAATTTTTTGAAAAAATTTCTGCCCTCCCTCCGGTTTGCCGGAGTGGTTTTTTCAGATCAGATGTTTGAAGCGGGAGAAAACAGGTTTATTTCTCTTGTGCGGTCAGCTCCTGATAGCGCTTCATCAGGTCAGCGACGATTTCCGGTTCGGTCATGCTTGGAGCATAGCCATAGGCTTTCATCACGGCTTTATCGTTGGCTTGATGTGCTTTGCGGAGTTCCGGCGGCATCGTTGCTTCATCGTAAAGATCGGCTAAACTGCAATCCGGATGCAATGCTCTGGCATCCAGAATCGCTTGAGCAGTCTTGCTGATTTTGTCGGACAAGTCTGACCAGTCCGACCGGTCGGACGACGGCCACGGGAAATTGTTGTAAACGATATTCGCAGAATAGCGGTAACGCATTTCCAATCGTCCGGCAACCACCCGCATCCATGCCATATGAACACTGCTGGTCAAAATACCGAAGTGGTAAAGAGTGGCAGAGGGAATTAAACGAACAGCATTACTGCACAACACACTTGAATCTAAAAATCCAATCGGAGTGTAATGGCGACGTTCAGATGAGGTTTCCGGCAAAACAATATAATTCCCTTTCGGCATGTTTTCCACATGAAAGCGAGTTGGTTTATCTGCAATTTTGCGGGTTCCTTCGCTTTTGCTTGCAAGCCGGAAATTGCGTACATTATCCACCCGTTTCAAACACTCCGGCATTTGCCGCAGTTCGGCAGGTGAACAATCTCCGAGCCATAGACACCATCTTGGTTTATTATTGATAAATTCCTGCGCTCCATACCAGAGGCGGAAATACTTTACTGCTTTCGGTTCAAGCAGTAAAAAAGCTTCTTTTTCTTCCGGCAAAAAGAGATAATTTCCATCGTCGATCGGTTTATTGCCAATGCCGATTTCCGGCACATCACACAGCGGTTTATTGCGGCTTTCGATAAAGACATCAGGAGCATCGGTCAAGTAAGCGTTGATTGTCCGACAAGTCTGACCGGTCTGACTGTCAAAAATCACTTTGGGCCTGGCATTGTCTGCTGTGGAAAAACCGATGATCACACAATGTACATGAGCTTTGATATTTGCTTCACTGTCCCAGCGGAAAGTCCGGTG
>JAGBZM010000072.1 GCA_017628235.1 Lentisphaeria bacterium
CCAAACCTTTCAATATCATGGAAATCATTGACGGTGATCAGGTTATCGCCCGGATGCAGCAGGAATTTACGGCGGCAAACGTACCGGATCTCCCAGAATATGTTTCCACCGACCTCTGGTATGGATATGTCCGCTGGAATTTCATGGTCAACGGGAAAAAGGCGTGGGTGGTTCTGCCGAAGAAAGCCGCTGCCGGAAAGCCCTGGAGCTGGTGTATGGAGTTCCCAACGGCGTTTGTAGAGCGTTGTGCGGCGTTTCAACTGCTGGATAACGGCTATCATCACGCCAACATCAAAGTTGGCAATACTTTCGGTGCTCCGGAAGCACAGAAAAGTTTCCGGATGTTTTATGACCTGCTTCAACGCTTGAAACTGAAAGAAAAAGGTGTTCTTATCGGTATCAGTCGCGGCGGACTTTATGCTTACCGTTTCGCTTCCGAAAATCCGGATACCGTTTCGGTTATATATGGCGATGCGCCGGTGTGTGATTTCCGTTCCTGGCCCGGTCCATTCGGCAAATACGGCGGCAGCAAAGGCGATTGGAGATTGCTGAAAAAACTTTACGGCTTAAAATCCGATGAAGAAGCGAAAAAATATCCCGGCAATCCGGTAGATATCCTTGACCGGCTCGATCCGGCAAAAATTGCCATCATCCACGTTATCGGTTTGGATGACAAAGTCGTGCCGCCGGCGGAAAATACTTATATCCTTGCGGAACGCTGGCGTAAACTCGGCGGCAAAATCAAAATCATCACCAAAGAAAAGTGCGGTCATCATCCGCACGGTCTGGAAGATCCCGCCGAAACCGTCAACTTTATTCTGGAGAATAATAAATGAAAATTAAAAAATTGCTTTTCTGCTGGCTTGCGTTGTTCTGTGTTTTTCAACTGTCGGCTGAATTACTGGTGAAATCCGGAGAAAAGGTTCTCTTTCTCGGCGATTCCATTACTCAATTCGGCAACAATCCCTACGGTTATGTGCGGCTGGTGGAAAGTGCTCTGAAAACCGCCGGATGCCGTATCGAAGTCATTCCCGCCGGTGTCAGCGGAAATAAATCCACCCAGATGCTCTCCCGTTTCCGACGGTTGATCGCCCAGAAGCCCGACTGGCTTCTGGTCAATTGCGGCGTCAACGATGTCGCTCACAGCACCAAACGGGTTGAATTACCGGAATATCAGAAAAATATGCGTGACATTTTTGATATGGCGCAAAATGCCGGTATCAAAGTGATGGTTCTTACCCCGACGGTCATCGGAGAAGATCTGGGAAATAAAAATAATCAGAAACTTGCCGGATATATCAAATTTCTCCGGGAAGAAGCCGCTGCAAGAAAACTGGTTCTTGCTGATACCGCAAAGGCATTTGAAACTGCATTAAAAAGCTGTACCCGCAAAGAAAAGCTGAAACTTACGGTCGATGGCTTGCATATGAATGGCTACGGCAATCAGCTGATGGCTGCAACCGTATTGCAGGCATTCGGCATGGATAAGGAAAAATTATCTGCTGCCACCGCCCATTGGCAGCAGATACCGTCAATGATTCCTCTTTACAACCGCTGGCATGAACCGGAATATTTGATTTCCATTCCGGAATATGAAGCATTGTGCAGTCAGGCGGAGAAGCAAAACAAAGCATGCAATCCGTATATTCTGGAGCTGATTCGCGCTCATGCGGCAAAGTTGATGAAAAAACAACCGGTTTCTGAACAAAAAAGTCCATCGGATATGAAAAATAAAGGAGTAAAGAAGATGAATGACTTTTCGGCTGTCCGTGAAAGACTGGATAAGCGGGATACTTTGCGGATAGTCCTTTTCGGGGCATCCAATACTGACCGGTATATGGCCGGAACCCACTGGGGAGATGTTCTCCATCTGGGCTTGCGTTATACCTATTTCAAACCGGTGTGGGTCATCAATTCCGGTGCGGTCGGCAACAATACCAGAGAGGCTCTTGCCCGGTTCGACCGGGATGTGAAAGCATTTTCTCCGGATGTGGTGATCATCACTCTGGGGGGCAACGATTGTGATCCCCGGCCGGAAAAGTTTGTCCCGGAAGCGGAATACCGTGCCAATTTGCGGGAATTGGCCAATCGCGTGATCGCATGCGGCGGTCTGCCGGTTTTTCAGACCTATTACAAAATGGATATCGCCGCAATGGAACCGGAACGTGCCAAATGGTTCCTCCGAAATATGGAGATCGTCCGCGAAGAGGCTGCCGAAAATAACTGGCCGCTGATCGACCAGTACAAACTTTTTGATCAGCTCGATGAAAATACGTTCCGTTATAAATATATGCTTAACGCTATGCATGTCAATGAAAACGGTAATATCCTCATCGGATTTGAGGTGCTGCGGCACTTCAATTTGAATATTGACCGTATGCGCAATAAAGAACCTTTGCTGGTCGTAATGGCCAAACACCGTGAACTGGTGAAAAAAATGGAAGGAATGAAAAATGAATGAGAATTTCCAGGCAATAGATACCCATGCCCATTTGTGGAAAGAACCGAATTTCAAATATCTGGACCAGATCGCGGAAGATGGTATCATCAAGCAGGTGTGGATACAGACCCATGAATGCCACAAGGTCACGGAAAATTACCGCAGTGCCAACTGCGCCGAAGTATTGGAAACGGCCCGCAGATATCCGGGCTTCATCCTGCCTGTCGGCTATCTCAACTGGCACAATGGTCCGGAACAGGTCGAACAGTTGAAAGAGGCCGGTTTTTACGGCTTGAAAGCTATCCGCCCCATAAAAAATTACGATGATGAGAGCTATTATCCCATCTATGAACAGGCGGAAAAATTGCACATGCCGATATTGTTCCATGTGGGGATAATTGCCAAACGGACAGGAGAATTTCTGACCGATATACAATATTCTCCCGGTCCGATCCGGATGCGGCCGAGTATGCTCGATACCATTGCCGCGCTTTTCCCGCAGTTGAAAATAATTCAGGGGCATATGGGAGTGCCCTGGTGCAATGAGTTGTTTGAGTCGCTTTGGTATTACCCGAATATCTACTGCAGTGTCAACGGGTTGATCGACTGGAAGTGGCTGATCGAAAATCTCGACCGCCGCAGTGAAGCTGATGTGCCTTATCATCAGAAAGTCATGTGGGCGACCGATACTTATTACGGTTTGATCAAGCCGGAATATATCTACCGCAATGTGAATTTTATGCGGGAATTTTACCGCCGGGTGGGACAAACTTATGAATGGGGCAGACATGGTGAAGATTGTCTGTTCAACAATGCTGTACGGTTCCGGGATGAAGACTTTTTCCGGGGCTGATATCATCCGGTAAATTTTACTTGATCCAAGCTCCCATTGTCCGGGATTTTCCGGATAATGGGAGTTTTTTCTGCCGGAGAATATAAAAAAACAAACATCTTTTATGTAAAAATCTAATATTTGCCCGCCATCGGCTTGTAAATTGCCGGCCGGACGGTATATTATCAGCGGAATTAAGTAAGTTTATGATCTCAGGGAGAAACAATTATGTCATTTGAAGTAAAATTGACCAGTTCGCTGGCAAAGGTGTTCCCGGAACGGTCTCCGGAAAATGTCATCCGCAAAGCTGCGGCTCTGCGTGGAGAGAAGTTTTCATTTCAGGCGGCGTTTTTTTCTACTGAACAGTGGCTTGATGTGGAAGTCGCCGTTGATTCTCCGCTGCAGGAGTTTATCTCCATCCGGCAGGTGGATCTGGTACCGGTGGATGTGTTCCCCTTTTGTCAGGATGGCAAACTGGATGATGATGCTCTGCTGACGTCTCCGGGGCTGGCTCCGGATGTGTTGCGGCCGCTGTGGAAAAATTGTGTGATGACTGCAGCGAACCAGTGGCGGTCATTGTGGGTAACGGTGAATATTCCGGCGGATTTTGCTGCCGGCAAGTATCCGGTAAAATTGATTTTCACGGCAATTTCGCCTGCCGGGAAGCGCAAACGTCTGACTGCTGCGACACTGTCGCTGGAGATCATCGACGCGGTGCTGCCGGAACAGAAATTGATGGTTACACACTGGTTTCACGGCGACTGTCTGGCGGTCTTTTACAATGAAGAGGTATTCAGCGAACCGCACTGGGAGATTTGCCGGAAATTCATCTGCAATGCGGTCGCTCACGGTCAGAATATGTTGCTGACTCCGATTTTCACTCCGCCGTTGGATACTCAGGTCGGCGGTGAAAGACCGACGATCCAGCTGGTGAAAATCAAACGCAGTGCCGGGAAATACAGTTTTGACTTTTCGCTGCTCGACCGGTGGATCGCAATGGCGCAGGAGTGCGGGATCAAATATTTTGAAATGGCTCATCTTTTTACCCAGTGGGGGGCCAAATGCACGCCGAAAATCGTCGCGGAAACAGAAAACGGTACGGAAAAGATTTTCGGCTGGGAGGTTAAAGCAGCTTCGCCGGAATACCGGGACTTTCTCGACCAGTTCCTGCCGCAGTTGACCGGACATCTCAAAGAACTCGGAATTGCGGACAAATGTCTTTTCCACTGTTCGGATGAACCGCGTTTCACGATGCTCAAGGATTACAAATATGCTTCCAAACTGATCCGCAAATACCTTAAAGGTTTCAAATTGGCCGATGCTCTGTCCAATCCGGACTTTTATGAATTGGGTTTGGTGGATACGCCGGTGGTTTGCGAGGATCACTATGAACTTTTTGACAAATTTGATCTGAAAGAAAGATGGATCTACTATTGCTGTACTCCGGCCAATGATTATCCCAACCGCTTCATTCACTTCCCGTCGGCGCGCAACCGGGTGATGGGAATGCTGATGTACCATTTGAATGCACACGGATTTTTGCATTGGGGTTTCAACTTTTATTACACCAGATATTCCCGTTACGCGGTTTCACCGTATGGAGATACCACTTGCGGTCATGCTTTCCCCGGCGGGGATGCATTTCTGGTTTATCCCGGCGAGGGGGGCGAACCGGTGGATTCTATCCGTCACGAAGTCTTTTACGAGGGTATACAGGATATGCGACTGCTGCAGTTGCTGGAAAAATTCTATGACCGCGAATTTCTGATCCGTACTCTGAATAAATTTGCAAAAGGCAAAAAGATGACGGTGCTGGACTATCCCCGGGATGAGAAAACTCTTCTGACGGTGCGCGAAAAGCTCAATTCGCTGCTGCGGGCGGCCGTCAGCCGGTAAAAATTCCATAAAAACCGAAAAAAAGGCTGTTGTAAAAGTTTTGGTTTTACAACAGCCGCTGTTACCTGGAAGTTATTGCGTTACGGCGATATCCCAATGGACCTGGGAGTATTCTTCCCATTGTGCCGGAACGCATTGCAAAGCTGCCGGATGGCGGACGGTCACGGAGAGAGTATCCCCGTTTCTGCGCCATGCTACCCGTATCGGCCCTGCCGGAGTCGGGACGGTGCCTTCTGCATGAGTCATATCGGCGGCATATGGTTTTACTTCAAATTTCCGGAATCCGGCTTCAAGCGGAGTGATGCCAAGCAGTATATGGCGGCAGAAATATGGCATGACGGCACTCCAGCCGTGACACAAGCTGCCGCCGTATTCAAAATCGTTGCTGCCGTGTCTGGTTTCCCACAGCGAGGTTGCGCCGGAAAGGATCATCGGTTCAAAAATTCCGCGCAGACATGTTACCAGCAAACGCCGACCTTCCGGTCCCAGTTTCATGACTCCGGCGATCAGATAATATAATGCGCTCAGATCAATGCTGCGGAGCGTTCCGGATTGCAGGAGTTTCAGCAGTTGCTGATGCTTTTCCGGCGGGACAAGGTCATTGGCCAGCATGATCGTCTGCAGATGTTCGTATCCTTCGGCATCCGGAGCTGAACCGGGGAGCAATTCATAGGAACCTCTGGCCGGATCATAAAATACAGTTTCGATTACTTTGCCTAAATCGGCGGCTTTCCGGCGCAGTTGTCCGGCCCGTTCCGGATTGCCCAATGCTTCATTGAGTTTGGCTGCAGAAAGCAAAGCCTCGTACAGATAGATATTGTATGGAGCCTGCGGCTGCATTTGCAGTTTGCTCAGTTGGCCGCTCCATTCGCAGAAATTCCAGATTCCCGGGCCCATACCGGGGTCATAAAGTCCCGGATGATTTGCGGCAGTTGCGGCAAGAGCCTTATCCAGCATAAAGTTTACCTGCGTCAGCCATTTGGCTGCCAATCCGGTTGAACCGCTGTACAGGAAATGTTCATACAATTCGGTGATCCACACCAGTGAAAATATCGGGATCGTTACGATATGGCGTCCCGGAGAGGTAAGCGTGAGATAGCGTTCACCGTCAAAACTTTTGCCCAGCAGGTCCAGAGATGCTGCGGCAAAATCGCAGTTGCCCCAGAGGTAATAACCGTACAATATCTGGTTGCGGGAGTCGTAAGCATAAAGTCCCTGTTCCCGCCAGGGGCAATCTTCGTAATGTTCCTGCATGCAGAGTTTGAGCGTATTTTCTGAAACTTGATTGATCCTCTGCAGCAGGCGGTCCTCGGAAGTGAATTCCGAACTGTCCGGCAACGGCAGCTGCAGCGGCACGATACCGGCATAATGTACTCCGACTTCTCCATTGCCGCTGCGGGTGATATGCAGTTCCAGATAACGTCCGCCGATCCGGCGGTGGGAGTAGAGCATCCGGTTCCGTCCTTCCCGGCAGATGAAGCGGTCAGCGAAATTTCTGATCCCGACTGCAGTGCGTACCCGGCCGTCATCCAGATGTTCACCGTGACAGATATCGACCACAGTGCCGGCCGGAGCCGTGATATCGATATTCAAGAAGCCGACAGTTTCCCGGCCGACATCAGCGATCAGATAATATCCGTCGGCATTTTCCCCGTCCGGAATGGGATTGAATTTGAATTCAAAATCTCCGGTTCCCCGGATCGTTATGCCTGTACGCAGCATTTCATCCCGGATCTGCGATTGGTCAAATACCGCAAAGAATTCCCGGGGCCGTCTTGGAGAGAGATAATCCCGGAAAGCACTCAAAGCGAAGCTCTTTTCTTCACATCTGCGTTTCAGATAACCGCTTTGCACTATTGATACATCGGGCCGGGGAAGTTCCCGCAGCTGCGGCACCGCGCGCGGAGAAAATTTCCAGTCATCGTTCTGTTTGAGTACAACGGCCTCCTGCCATGAGTAGTCATCAAAATCCACTTCATCCCAAGCTGTTCTCAACCGTTCATCCCGGCAGAAAACGTATCCCAGCTGCGGGGTCATCCGGCAGCGCATTCCGCTTTGCATTTCAGGAGAAACGAGCCACTTCCAACTGGGATCGGTGGCGGCCAAGAGTTCTTTACCGGCATAGATCGCGGCCCGCAAAAACGGTGTACCGGGCCGGTAAGTCAAAAAATCTTCTCCCAGATAATGCACTTCGACAGCGACAATATTCGCTCCGGGCTGCACAAATCCGGTTATATCAATGGTGGTAAAGGTATTGTCACCCGGCATATTTGCCAGTTGTGAACCGGGACAGCGTCTGCCGTTTATCCGGATCTCAAAGGTCGAGTCTGCGGCAATATCCAGCAGAACTTTTTCCGCCGGAGAGGCGGGAATAGTAAACTTTTTCCGGAAGAGCAGATATTGATCTGCGGCTTCCGGTTCTGCGGAACGCCAGATAGAGGCGGATTTTTCCTGAAAAAAACTTTGTTCCATAAAAGTTCCCTTTGTAAAATTATATTTTCAATGTCCTGAATTTTGTAAATACGGATTGGGTGGATGCAAATGTGATTTGAAACCGGCAATGCTCCGGATTTGGCCGGGCCGTTACGTTTAAGTTGCTGACGGCATCTCTTATCGCGGGCAGAAGTATAGCGCAAATATTATGGTCGGCCGACGGCACAACAACACTCTGCAGCCGGCAACCTGTCGCGGTACAGTAAAGATTTTTGCAGTAAGTGAACAATAACTGCAGGTTAATGTAATGCCGGTCAAAGGTTTTTTCAACCCCGGCCGGAAAAATTTTTTCCAATTTTGCGGCGGCATATTACCGGGGAATTTTTTTTTATTATTTTTTTTGGAATAATGCTTGACAAGGCAAGGTATATATGATATAGTATTTAGCATGGAGGGAAAAATGGTCCGAATATCAGATAATATCAAGCGCAGTAAGCTGAAAATGGTGCTGGCTCACCGGATTGAGAATGGGGAATTCAAATATGGTGAAAGATTTCCCGGTCTTCATCAGCTGATCAAGGAGTATTCCGTCAGTTATGTGACTGTCAATAAGGCCGTGAAAATGCTGGCTGCCGAGGGGTATTTGAATTGTCGCGCGGGAGTCGGATATTTTGTCTGTTATGTCAAATCCGACCATGAAGCTCACAAGGAGGTGAATTTTATCACCTCGCAGAAGTATATGGAAGTTTTCCGGGAGCATCATGAGTCCGGGTTGGAGTTGTTCAGAAAGAACGGCTGGAAGGTAAATCTGCTCTTTGGGGATGATATATGCGATTTTATTGAAGAGATCAATTCTCCGCATGCGTATTCGATTCTGGCTCCGTTTAAGATGATCAACTGGCAGCGTTTTTCTGCTACTTTTAAGCATATTGTCGAGCGTACGATCGTATTGGGGCGGCTTTCCGGCAATCCGGAAGTTACCAGTATCATTTCCGATGAATATGAATCTATCCGGCTTTGTATGGAACATTTTGCGGCGATGGGCAGGAAAAAGGTCGCTCTGATTTCTGCGATGCCGCAGTCGGAATTGGAGACGCTCCGGATAGCCGCGTGGCGCAAGATATCGATGGATATGGGGAATCCGCTGGAGTGGACCCAGAATCATCTGCTGTCGCTGAATCTGACAACCTGTTCTGATGAAAAATCCAGAATAGATTCCTGCTTCAAGCGTTGGGTGAAAAATGAATTAAAAGAGGCTGATGCGGTGATTTTGCCTTATGGTCTGGCCCGTTTCAAATCGGTGTGCCAAAAGGCCGGGATTTCGATCCCGGAGGATCTGGCGGTAGTATATATAGGGACAAAAAATGCGTGGGAAACGCAATATCCGGAGATAGATTTTCTGGATAATAATTATCTGGGGCATTTCCAGTTTGCTTTGGATATTTTTGAACAGCGTTTCAAGAAACCGGGCAGCACGGCCGGATCATGGTATTTTTGTCCTCCCAGGGGGATAATTTCTTCCCGGACAGCGGCTGCGAAAAAAAATTGAATCGGAAATTTTCGTAATAGTAAAGTACTAAGTTAACCAAGGGGCATGGTGTCCCGGAAAAACGAAAGGGAAAATTATGAAAAAAGCAAGTGAAAAATTTTTACTCCGGTACACCGGAGTAAAGGGGGTGTCCCAAAAACCTTGTCACACCCCCTTTACCTTAATTGAGCTTCTCGTTGTTATCGCGATCATCGCTATTCTGGCGGCAATTCTGCTGCCGGCTTTGAACTCCGCCAGAAAACGGGGCCAGGGGGCGGCATGTCTGGGCAATCAGCAATCATTTAATAAAGCGGTTCAGTTTTATGCCGATGATTACAACGGATGGCATATACTTACCTACACGGCAGGTCCTTATAAGGTCGCCGGAAAAAATATCGGTGACCTCAACAATGCCCATGCTTTGTATCTCTTGGGGTATATGAAAGACTTTGCCGCTTATTCATGTCCGACGATTTATGGAGCAAGTTGTGCTGCGAATGGTGTTTCTTCCGCTGATAAAGATACTTACGGAGTTCCTAAAGACACTTATATTTTCGGCCGTATTGAATACGGCTATTTCCTTAACAAAAATAATCTTGGCGAAAGTGCGTATAATAAATCCATGAAAGATTTGGGCATCACTATAATGGCAAGTGGCAATTCTACGGTTTTATGGATGAATTATTCCAAGGTCAAAACGCCATCATCTCTGCTGACTTATGGCGATGCCAAAAAATTCAATAATACCGGTTTAGTCGGTGCATCCCGCTATGTCCATTATCTCAACTCATGGCTCGGTGCAGCACCGGCGGATAATAAGACGTATGGATTGTTGAGTATGGAACACGGCAAATATGTCAATGCGATGTTTGCCGATGGACATGTTGCACAAGTTTCTATCGGACAACTTAAAGAAGAGAATTATTGTACGTTTGCATTAGATGAAAACAGTGCTGTTATTTCCTTCTGATTTTTCAAACCGGGTACTGTTATAAAAAAAACGCCATCCCGGCGTGTCGCCGGGAATGGGGCATTATGCCCATATTCTTAACCGGAGATCCGCAAAAAACGTAAGGAGGAGTATTAAAAATTTATTGAAAAAGGCAATGTTGCCGGCAAAATTGTAAAGAAAAGTGTTTTTTGCAGCATTTTGGACAATAACTATAAACATAACAGTCAAAAAACATTTTCCGAAAGAACGTACAACCAAAAGGAGAAGTTACGATGTCGTTCAAATCATCATTCGGTATAAAACACGCACTGTCAGTGCTGCTGTTTTCAGCAGCTGCCATTTGCGGTGCGCAGGAGAATATCCCGGAATTGGCGGGGTATAAGAAAACTACGATCCCGGATCATGTTCCGGTGTTTTCCGAAGATTTTAATGGAGAAGCCAAAGGTTGGAGATTGCCTTCGGGATTTGAGCTCCGTCCGGAAATCGGCCGCAGCCATACCAAGGCGCTCTTCCGTCACAGCGAGAGCAAAAAAGATTACAATGTCGCCAGACGTGAGGTAAGAGGACTGGTTCCCGGTCAGGTATATGAGTTGCGTTTCTGGACCCGGGCGATCAAAAAACAGGCCGGAAGTGCCTGTGTCGAATTTTACCGTCCCCGGGACAATAAATATATGGGCGGAGCTTATCGCCCCGAAATATTTGCATCATCGATTCCCGGCGGATGGCAGAAACGCCATTACCGTTTTACTGCTCCGGAAGCAGGGGTAAAAACATTCATCGGATTCTTTATTTTCCATGAAACTAAAGCCGTTACGATCAAAGAGGCGGTTTGGGATGATGTGACTGTCGTCCCGGTCACCGAGAAAAGTGCCGTGCTTTATCTGACCCGGATCAAAAATCTGAATCTGGATGATAACGGTACCGTATCGGTCGCCGCATCCCTTTTCGGTGAACTCAACAATTGCAAAGATGACCTGCGTTTGCTGCTGGATGTCGATGGCAATAGAAAAATGCTCACCGCCGACAAAGATGGAATATACACTGCCCAATTCGGGAAATTGCCCCCGGGACAGGTCAAAATCCGGGCGTGGCTGCTGGATACCAAGCAGAAAACCATTGAAGCGTATCAGGATTTCGTCTGTCACCGTCCTGCTGCTGACAGCAAGCCGGTCAAAGGTGCGGTGTGGCTCGATGAGACCGGACGGACCATTGCCGACGGCAAACCGATGCTGCCGATTGGCGTTTACACGATGGATCTTACGGAAAAAGATCTTCAGATCATCTCCGATTGCGGATTCAATTTCATAGTTCCCTATACCATTTCGCTCAACCACCGTCCTCTCGGTTCCACCGAGCGCAACAGTTACCAGCGGATCACTGCCGCATTGGATAACTGCCTCAAATACGGTCTGCGGGTAGCCTTTACCATGCTCAACGAACAGAAGGGTTTTGAAGGAAATCCCGATGCCAATGATATTTACCGCAAGATGGTCGAAAACGTCAAAAATCATCCCGGCTTGTTCTGCTATTTTACTGCGGATGAAGTCGGATTGGAAAAACTGGCAAGAAAAAAACTCCGCCGGGAACTTATCGCATCACTCGATCCCTACCATCCGGTGTTTGTGAATGATTATGTGCCGGAAAGATTCGCTCATCAGCGTTGGATCTGCGACGTATTCGGCTACGATATTTATCCGGTGACTGAAGATAAAAATACCAGCTTATCCAGTTCCACACTTGAGTTGGCGCGTTTGAGCAAAATGTCACCCTATCCGCATTGGTTCGTTCCTCAGGCCTGGCAGAGTTGGCTGACCGACCGTCAGATGCTTGCCCACTCCCTTTCCGGAGCTGTTTTCGGAGCCAGAGGTTTTGTTCTGTACTCCTACAACACTAACAGCAATAAGGATGAAGCGGTCCGTAACAAGCTGCTGCCCGGTATGAAAAAGACGGTTCATCAGCTGCAGGAATTGGCCCCCTGGATACTCAGTAATGAACCGGCTCCCGGCTTTACCATCACTCCGGCGACCATTCCCGGCCAAAAAGATTCGGTCAATGTCCGGGCGTTCCGGGATGAAAAAGGACGTGATGCGATCATCATTGTTTCCGACGGTCCGGGAACGGTGAATTCGGAAATCCAGTTCTCCGGTTCAGCCAAACTGGTTTCCAAATACGGCAATACCGTCAACGCCGGAAATGGCAAATACATCTACAAGGCCAGCGGCATCAATTGCGATGTTCTGCTTCCGGCTGAGTGATTGCAATAACATGATATCCGGAGCAGAGTTCTCCGGATATCAGATACTTTCGCAAAACAGAAAAACGTCTGTCATCACGGCAGACGTTTTTTTAATCCGGCGATCAGATTTACGGCATTCCGGTAAAAGAGATCTTCGATTTCCGACCGGTTCATTTCCAGCATATCGGCGGCCCGTTTCTGCTGCAGCAGCTGTTCATACACCACCGGAACCGCTTCGGTCGGGCAATGTTCCAGCGAGTCGCAGCCCGGCAGATAGAACCAGGAATTGGCGTAGGTGACGTACTTTCCTTTGACACCGCCGGCGGCAATATTATCCGAACCGAACATGATCCGCTTGCGGTCTTCATGTTTCAGCAGCAGGTAATGGGTATAAAGATCATTGACCGCCGAAGTATCGTAATATATATTGGGCAGATGCTTAAAAAAATGGATGGCTTCGGTCAGAAAATTGGCGTTGAATGCTCTGGCACAATGGGCAAGTATCCATTTGATATGGGGATAACGGGCGGTGAGATACTGCAAATCAGCCTGATTTTCCGGAGAGGCGGCACCGGCAGGAAATGAAAGATGCAATGTGATCGCCATACGGTAGTGATCGACCACTTCCAGCAATCTTTCCGGAATAAAGTCGGTGATCCTGGCATTGGCCGGATCGGCGGCAAACACCCGGTAGGGTTTGACCGCGTGGAACAGGCCGGAATCAAAGCAGTCGGCCATCTCCTGAGCTTCCATATCCGGCGTGGCGATCATCCCGGCGATGGAGAGGGAATCTTTCTGTATTTCTTCCCCCAGAAAACGGTTGTGATTGCGGCGATCGATATCGGGCAGCGGAGTGCCGAGCAGGAGATAGTGGCATTCGCGGTCACCGAAAATTTGTTTTGACCACTGCCGGAGAGTTTCGATCCCGGCTTCCATGCGGAGTACGGATGGGGCCAGCCGGGTCGGGTCCTGGCCTTTTTCTGTCCAGATATGGGTGTGCATGTCGTAAATTTTCTCCGGGATGAAATCTTCCAAATGCTTCTGCCGGAATTCACGGTCAAATTCAGTGTAAATCATTCGTCAGGTTCCTTTCTTGCCGCTGACGGCGGCAATAGTACGGTTAAATTATTTACGGTATTGCGCGGTACTTCATTGGGAGAAATCCCATAAGCGGCGCGAAAAACGTTGCTGAAGTAAAAGGGGGATCGCCAACCGGTCAGAGTCGCGATCTCTTTTACCAGATAATTGGAATTTTCCAACAGTTCTCTGGCATGTTTCAAGCGGATCTCCATCAGATTTTTTCTGGTGGTCATACCGGTGGTTTTATGGATGATTTTATTCAGATATTGCGGTGTGACGCCAATGAATGAAGCAATTTCGGTGATGCTCAAATCGACTTTGAAATAACAGTTATTCATGTAAGTCAGCGCGTATTTGGTGATATCCCGGACATGTCTTGCTGGTTTGCGGTTTTCGATGTTGGATTTAATCAGCAGCAGCAGATTGGTCAGGATATTTCCGGTCAGCCCGGTACACAGTTGACGGTATTCGGGCAGTGCGGCATACTGAGTTGTGACATGGAGCAATTCAGGCAGCAGATTGCAGCTGCCGCCGTCGTTGTTGGAGAATATCTGCCAGATGGCATTTTTGCTGTCAACAGAAACGGAAACGCAGTGGTGAGTGATATCCAGCGACATTTCGCGTTTGGTCATGCTGTGAACCACTCCGGGCGGAACAATGGTCAAAAGATATTTCTGTTTCGGATTTTCCGGAGATTGGATTTTGACCTCCCAGAATTTGTGTATGTGCCAATTGCGGAATGACGGCGGTTCAAAGCCGGAGTTGACCCCGTCCAGAGAGAGGTCAAAGCCATGTTCAAGTACATGCTTGAGATAGGAATAGATGTCGCAAAGTTTTTCGATTTTCATATTGCAGTGGCTGGTTATTCAGTTTTTACAACAGTATATTTTCATTCTTTTTATCCTTATATTCGCGGCATTACTTAATATAGCATGACTTGCCGGTTTGTAAAGCCGCTGCGGGTTATGAGTTTCTTTTTTTGTATTTCTTTTCATGTTTTTTTACATTTCTCCCGGTTTGAAAATCGATTTCCCGTACGATATATTAATCACAGAGAGCAAAACTATCCGGCCAGGATGCCGGGAATTATGACAGGGAGAAAGAGTTATGCAGCTGGTGAAAGATATCAGCAATATCAAGCTGGGGGTCATCGGGATGACCGAAGGCAACGGCCATCCGTACTCATGGAGTGCGATGTTCAACAAATACAATAAAGAAGCGATGACCGCCGAGTGTCCTTTTCCGGTGATCCCTGATTATCTGAATAAGGAAAATTACGATACCATCGGCATTTCCGGAGCGCGTATAGAGTACATTTACTGCAATGACCGCAAAGATGCTGAACATGTGGCAAAGTGTTCGCTGATCCCGCATGTCGTTGACACTCCGCAGGAGATGATCGGCAAGGTCGATGCGGTCATTATCGCCACTGACATCGGCAGTGAACATGTGATGCGGGCCAAACCGTTTATCGAGGCCGGTATTCCGCTTTTCATCGACAAACCGTTGTGTGACAACCGGGAGGATCTGGAATTTTTCACCTCTGCCATCGCCGGTGGAGCCAAAATCATTTCATCGAGTTCCATGCGGTACTGTAAAGAATTGGTGCCGTATTGGAACGGCAACTTTCACGAAGTCGGCACTCCCAGACTGATAACCTATTCCATGCCCAAAAAATGGGAAACTTACGGCATCCATGCGTTGGAGGCGGTCTTTGCATTGACCGGGCCGGGGTTTGTCAGCATCCGCAATACCGGCAGCGACCGCCGCAATATCATTCATTTGAAACACCGCGACGGCTATGATGTGATCATTTCCAATATTTATGACTGCGCGGGCGGGCCGCTGACGATCCAGGGAACAGCCGGAACAGTACAGATCAATATCAAAGATTCTTATACAGCTTTCCGCACCCAGCTGGTGAATTTTGTGGAGTATTTGCGAACCGGTTGCGAACCGGTGCCGTACAAGCATACTGAAGAACTTATGAAACTGGTCATCGGCGGTATCGAGAGCCGGGCGGCCGTCGGGAAAGAGGTGATGATATGAATGTGCTGGATATGTTCCGGTTGAATGGCAGAACTGCCATTGTTACCGGAGGAGCCGGACGTTACGGTAAGCAGATCGTGGAAGCCTTGGGCGAAGCCGGAGCGACGGTATTCATCGCTTCGCGGGATCTGGGAAAATGTGAAGAAACTGCGGCAAAGTTCCGGGCGGCGGGTTTGGATGTCCGGGCATTGCAGCTGGATCTGGCTGAAAAAGCCAGCATCGACCGCATGATCTCGGCGGCAGTCGGAATCACCGGCAGGATCGATATACTGGTCAATAACGCAGTCACCCGTTCCGCCTGCACCGGTTGGGAACAGGATCTGGAAAATTATGATGTCAGTCTGCATGTGAATGCTTCAAGCATGTTTTACATCACGGCGGCGGTGGCCAGGGTAATGCAAAAACAGCACTCCGGTTCCATCATCAATATCGGTTCATTCATGGGGCTGGTCGGCCCGGAATTTGCCAACTATGAGGGAACAGATATGGGTAAAGATCCGTCTCCGATCTACTTCTATGAAAAGGGCGGCATGGTCAATTTCACCCGTTGGGCGGCCAGTGTGTTGGGACGGGACAATATCCGGGTCAATGCCATTCATCCCGGCGGTTTGCAGGAGAGCCATCTGCCGGAAGCGTTTGTAAAAAATTACAGTGCGCGCACCCAGCTGGGGCGGCTGGCCAATCAGGAGGATCTGAAAGGGATCATGGTCTTTCTGGCCTCCGATGCCTCAAGTTATCTGACCGGGACGAATATTCCGGTGGACGGCGGTTATACTGCTAAATAAGGTGATGGGAATGAGTGGTTCCAGATTGGTACTGGGTACGGTGCAGTTCGGCTTGGATTACGGCATTGCCAATACTTCGGGCAAGCCTTCGGCGGAAATGGTGCGCCGGATACTGACAAGAGCTTATGAGTGCGGCATCCGGAAATTGGATACAGCGGCAGCTTACGGCGAAAGCGAAAGCGTGCTGGGGCGGGAACTGGCAGTTCTGCGGCTGCTTGATAAGGTGAAGATCATCAGTAAAGTTGCGCCGCTGCCGCCGGGTATCAGTGAGAGTGAGGCTGAAAAGTTTATCATGGATTCGCTGGAAAAGTCGCTTGCCAATCTGGGAGTAAGTCAACTTGAAGCGGTGTTGTTTCACCGGGAAGCGGATCTGCGTTTTCTTCCGATCCTCCGCAAAGCGCAGGCCTCCGGGCTGATCCGCAAAGCCGGGGTATCGCTGGATGGCGGAATACCTGATGATGCGTATGATTGTGAAGCGGTCCAGGTGCCGGGGAATATTCTTGACCGCCGTTTCCTTTCCTTTATCCGCAAAGCTCACGCCAATGGTACAGAAATTTATAACCGCAGTGTTTATCTGCAGGGATTGCTGGTCATGCCGGAAGAAAAGATCCCGCTGCCGCTGCGTGAACTTGTTCCATACCGGCGTGAATTGGAAAATCTGGCGCGGGAAGCGGGGATCGCTCCGGCGGAATTGTACTTCCGTTATCTGTTGTCCATACCGGAAATCGACGGGGTGCTTACCGGAGTGGATACGGCAGAACAATTGGAATATAATAATTCAGTCGCTGCTGCCGGGGGATTGCCCGGAGAGATCATGGATAAGATCTGGCAGGTCGTTCCGGAGCTGCCGGAGAAGTTGATTCGCCCGGCACTTTGGGCGAAGAACCAGCGGGCATGAGGGGCATTGTGTTTCAACGGGTTGGATGCACCGCCGGAAAAGCTGTTAAAATGCATTATGTATGCTTGAAAAAAACAAAAGACATGCTATATTATTGTGTTTGTGTCAGAGGTGATCGGTTAAAATCATTCAAGCAGGTTGAGGATTTTTTTCAGAATAGCCTCTGCTGATGACAATTCAATATTATGGAGGTGAAATTAATGAAAAAACTTGTCCGTCTGCTTGCGCTTACCGTTGTATTGCAAGCATTTGCAACCGAAATTGCCCCCCCCCAGCACCGGCATTGCTGAAACACCAGCGTTTGCTGGATAAAACTTTTGTCTTTTGCCAGACCCAATTTTACACTCTCAATGAGTTGCCCGGCAGTTATCTCGGCCGTTATGTGGATTCACCTTTATTTCTTGATCCGGCCGGGGATAACAGCAAGCGGATTTTGTCCATATTGAATTTGCAGAAAAATGCCGGATTTGACGGCTGTACTGTCTACGACGGTACCGGCCGGGAGAATTTCTGGGTGTTGAATCCGATCCGGGAATCCGGCAGTTCCATGAAAACTCTTGCCATTGAATGCCGTTTGCCACGTAAAGATTATAAAAATTTCGACCGGCTTTACCGGTTGGTTGCCAAAACTCCTAACTATTTGTATTATAATGGCAAGCCGATCATTTTAGGCTATTGGACCGGCGAGGGACTTACTCCGCAGACACTTGAAAAAGTTTTAGCTGAAAGGCGCAAGGCAGTCGGTGATTTTCTCTATCTGCCGGATATGCCGAATATTGCCAACTGGGCGAGCCGTTATCTGGATAAAGGTCAAAAAGTCCCTGCTGCCAAGCGGGAGGAAATCAAGGAACTTTTACGCAAATGGCTGCGGGTGGCCGATGGTATGCACTTTAACGGTATCCACTATGCCGAATATCGTAACGACGTCCGGTCTTTCCCGGTAAATTATATCCGTGAATATATTTTAGGACCATTGCTGGAGGTATTCAACGAACCGGAATTCAAAGGCAAAAAACTTCTTTCCATCGGCATGGTTTCTCCGGGGCATGAAAATGCTTATGCTCTCGGATACTATTCATCGAGTGATGGTACTGTTGCATTGCGTAAGTCGATGGATTTGGCGATGTCGGTCAATCCGGATATTATCAGCGTTACCGAGTGGGATGAGTGGAATGAGAATACCCATTTTTGTCCGTCCGTCTGGAATGGCTTTACCATTTCCCGTATTATGCGCTATTACCGGGCCGTTTTGCAGAAACAGGCGGCAGAACCCATGCCCGGAGATGATGTGACTATTCCAAATCTTGCCGTAAGTTACCGCAAGATAATTTCTCTTGGCGAAGTGCTGAAAGTGGAGATTTTGAGTATTCCAGACAGTAAAGCCGGCGGAGTGGCCGAGGTCAAATTTGTCTGGAAAAGTATTGACGGCAAAGTAGTAAAAGAGTTTCCGACACATAAAGTTGACTTGTCCGGACTTAATGCAATAGAATTACCCGCTGCCAGTGAGGAGTTTGCTGCACACCGCACGCTTGTACCGGAATTGACGGTGACGATCAATGGTAAAAGTACGGTTTATTCTGCCGGATTTCCGCCGCTGGATATCCGGGCCGCCGGTAACTGGGATTATAAGTATGCACAAATTTCCCTGCGGGATCTGGCAAAACTCACATGTGAATTCAAAGCTGTCGGCAATGACCGTTATTCCGTAAAGGTGGACAGTCCGGTACCCTTGAAGTATGTCCAGATCGTTTCCGATGGTCACATTTCCTATGTATATGACAAAAGCGGCCGGCTTGATGAATTCCGTTCTTCGCCGGAACGTCTGGTAATCGCGGTCAATATCATCCGCAATCTGGAGAAAAAAATTACCGGTACGATCGAAGTATCCGGAGCAGAAGATGTAAAAATCTTTCAGGAGGGGAAAGTTACCGCCGGCAATTCGATCCCGGTAAAACGCGCGGGAAAATATTGGCGGCATCCGGCTTATATCTCCATCCCGGCGGCAGCTGTGAATACGGCGGTTTTGAAGATCACTACTTCTGAAGGTGACGGCGAAATTTCCTTTAAAGATCTTGTGGAGAAAGATATTTTCACTTGGGGTGGCGAATACGGATTCAGTATTTCGGCGGCAGTTTTCCGCAAACAGCCGTACTACCCGCCGCATCTTAATGAAAAAAGTGCTGAATTTGAGGTGCCGGTCAAAGCCGACCGGCTGTCAGATGTGTTGTTTGTGCAGATAATTACTGCCGACAACCGGATCTACCGTTCCCGGCCGTTGGTGGCAGAAGCTGCTGCCGGGCCCAGAAGTTTCACTTGCTGGTCAAGTACGCATGCCAAAGCGGTCAATGTCACTACCACCGGAGCCAGATTGCCGGATCTTGTTTATGATCTTTCCGATAAGCGAGGTACGGTACTTTATACTCCGGCCGGCAGAGCCTACTGTGGAATTACCGGAACTTCTCTTACGCAGGTCAATTTGCGAAATTTCGGTGCCGGAGCGACGGGGACGGTTTTTTCTGCCTATCCGAGTTACGATAAAGCCACTGTTGACAGCTATCCGGAACAGCGGAGTGCCGGTGGTCAGAATGTACTGGTGTTTGACAGCGACGGCGATATCGCCCATCTGCCGCAGGGGGTGCTGCCCCGGACGGCGGCGTGGGAATTGAATTTTGATGTCAAAGTGGACGATCCGTCCAAACAGCAGGTCATTTTCAACAACCGTACCAGTCATATTTACGGATTGATTGCTAAATTTATTCTCAATAATGGTAAATTAAGCATGACTTACTGTGGCATGAAAGCAGACAGCGAATTAAAGAGCAATCTTACTCTCGAAGCCGGGACATGGCATCATATCCGGGTGGTTTGTACGCTGGATTCTTTCCTGTTTTTTGTGGATGGCAAATCTTCCGGTATCCGGCGTATTGCTTCCAAACCCGGTCGTTTTGACTGCAACACCATGTTCGGCGGCATGCCCGGAGAGTATTTCAAAGGTCAGATCCGTAATATAAGAATAAGTTACCCGTCAAATAAATAATAATCAAGAAAGGAAAATCGGGAAATGAAAAAGTATTCGGAAAAACGTATTAATTTCACCTTGATCGAGTTGCTCGTGGTTATCGCTATCATCGCGATTCTGGCAGCAATTCTGCTGCCGGCACTCAATTCCGCACGTGAACGCGGCCGTTCTGCCAGCTGCATCAACAATTTGAAAAATATTGCCACTGCCACCATGCAGTATGCTGATGATAATGAGGATTATTTCCCCCGGCAAAAGGTCATCATTCCAGCTTACAGCAGCACTGCCCTGGTCCTGACCGCCGGAATTCTGACCTATCACAATTATACGGACATCAATGTTTTCTTCTGCCCCACCGGAATGAGTATGATGCAGCCTGCCAAAATCAATGAAGCAACAAGGGTCATCAGTGAAAAAAATTACTCCCAAGTTCACAACTATATATCCTACGGCTTCAATGCCTATGCCTGCGGTGAGCCATCCACCGAGCCGTCACTGAAAATCGGACGTTTTAAAAATCCTTCTTCATCGGTTATTTTCGGTGATTCTGCTGTCACCGACGATAATACCACCATCTCTAAAAGTGCCAACGTCGTTCAGGGAAGTTATCTCATTCAGAAAGCCGGTGCGACTTACAAATGGGGCGCAGTTTACGACTACCACAACAACAAAGATTCCGCCAACCTCTCGTATGCGGGCGGTCACGTTTCCAATATGCAGAATGCCCGGGAAAGCATTCATGACGGAACCGATAAATATCTCCATCCGGATGGAGAACTTTGAGTGAAGTAAATCCATTATTCTGAAATAAAAGGAGAAATTATCAATAATTTCTCCTTTTATTGTATCTTATAAAAAATTCCAATTCTGGGGAGCAAAAGTATGCCGCACGCTTTGGGCAATCCGCATAATATTATTACCGGTAAAAATTTCCGTATTACAGTCATTGCAGAACGTTTCATCCGTTTCGAGTGGAATCCGACAGATTTTTTTGAAGATCGTCAAACCCTGGCTGTTATAAACCGCGACTTGGGTGAAGTCGATTTTGAGGTTTCCCGCGATGGCAGTCAGGTTAAAATAGATACCGGCAAATTAAATATTGCCGTAACGGAAGATGGGGAAATTTTTTCAGCGGCAAATCTTGCGGTCTCTTTTGATCTCAATGGCAAAACTGTTTCATGGCACCCCGGAGATTTGGATACCGGCAATCTCAAAGGAACTTGCCGGACTCTGGATAATTGCGAAGCGGATATTAATCTTAAAACCGGGAAAATAACGATTGACAACGGTTTTATTTCCCGGGACGGCTGGAGTGTGATAGATGATTCAACCGGCGTGGTTCTGGATGAAAATTCTGTTTACGGAGAGTGGGCCGCTGCCCGTCCAGAGGGTGAAAAACAGGATTTTTATCTTCTCGCTTACGGGCATGATTATCTGGCGGCACTTGCCGAAGCCGCTGAAGTTTTCGGCCGTCAGCCGCTAATCCCCCGTTATGCACTGGGGTATTGGTTCAGCCGTTACTGGGCATATTCGGATACGGAAATTGCCCGATTGATCGATGATTTTGATGCGGCAAAAATACCAGTTGATGTGATGATTATGGATATGGACTGGCATTTGCCCGGTTGGACCGGAAATTCATGGGACAAGCGTTATTTTCCTGAGCCGGAGGTTTTTCTGCAGGAACTCCACCGGCGTGGTCTGCATACCGCATTGAATCTGCATCCGGCAGATGGAGTCAACAGCCGGGAGGAACAATTTCCGGCAATGGCCAGGGCGATGGGAGTTGATCCGGAAAAATGCGATAAGATTCATTTTGATGTTTCCGATCCGGAATATATGAAAAACTACTTCCAGCTCTTGCATCATCCGCATGAGGATATCGGAGTGGATTTCTGGTGGATGGATTATCAGCAGAATGAGGAGACCGCTGTCGCCGGATTGGTGGTGACTCCCTGGATAAATCATCTGCACTGGACGGATATGGCAGTACGGACTCCGGAAAAGCGTCCACTGATTTTCAGCCGCTTCGGTGGTGTAGGAGCAGGACGGTACGCTGTCGGATTTTCCGGAGATACGGTTTCCACATTTGCTTCGCTTAAATATCAGATCGGTTTTACAGCCCGGAGTGCCAATATCCTGTATGGTTATTGGAGCCATGATCTCGGTGGTCATATGCTGGGGAATCTGACACCGGAACTTTATTTGCGCTGGCTGCAATTCGGTATGCTTTCTCCGGTAATGCGGACACATGGCAGTAAATACAGTCCGGATCGGGCATTTTTTGCCCAGCAGCATCCATTTCCCCGGCTGCTTGGCGATGTGGTACGCCGCCGTTATGAATTTGTTCCTTATATATACACAGCCTGCCGCAAATGTTTTGATAAGGCGTTTTCTCTCTGTCGCCCGCTTTATTACCACTATCCGGAGATTGAGGAAGCATATACATTTGATGATGAATACTTTTTTGGTGATGACTTTATTGCTGCTCCGGTGGTTTGTCCGCTTGACGGTGAGCAAAGTCCGCGTACTTTTTTCCTGCCGCCGGGGCAATGGTATGACACTGCTGCCGGTCAGATGTTGACAACCGGGGTTTATACCCGCAATTATCTGCTGGAGGAAGTTCCGCTGTTTGTCCGGGCCGGAGCTGTTATTCCCGGACAGAAAAATGTCAGCCGGCTTAATGGCCGAAGCATTGAAAATCTGCTGCTTACCGTTTATCCCGGAAGTGCAGGGACCGGAGAACTTTATGATGATGATGGTATTTCTGAAAATTACCGTACCTCTCCTGGTATCCGGCTGGATTTTACCAATCATCGGGAGAGTGACTGCCGGGTGATCAATATCTGCCGCCGTGCAAATTCCGGTTTGTTTGCGGAAGATAAGGAGTTGTTTCTCCGTTTCCCCGGAGTTGTTCCGCCGGAAAAGATTACGGTAAATGGCCGTGATATCAAGTGGAATTATTGCGGAGAAAAGATGGAAATCGAAGCATCCGCCGGAAAGGTCGACTTAAATGAACCACTTGAAATACGGGTATTTTACCGGGAAGACAATGAGTTTTCTCCGGTTGACGGCTGCCGGGGGAGCCTGGCCAGATTGCGTATAATTGCCGGATATCATAATTATCTTGGCGGTAATTATCATGAAAATATCGACACGAGGCTTGGGCAGGAACTCGGACATACCGGTCGCCGGATCACTCTGCATCCGGATAAATGGCGTGATGAATTGGCAAATCTGCGCCGGAAATTGCCGCTGCTTAAAGAAGAGATGATAAAAACGGCCAATTTTCTTTATTGGGAAGGCGAATCTGCTGAAGAACGGATGAATTATATTCAGCCGGCACTGAAGCTGCTGGATGATATAGCTGCCAACTTCAGCTGAACGTGGC
>JAGBZM010000073.1 GCA_017628235.1 Lentisphaeria bacterium
CAAAGCGGAATACGCTTTCGCCAAACGGAATCTTGCCCGCCAGCAGGCATTGTGGAATAAAAAAGCCACTTCCGAAAGCACTTACGATGAAGCTGTCCGACAGGAAGCGGTCAGTAAAGCTGCGGTGGAAGCTGCTGAAGCGGCCCTGCTGGATGCGGAAAACAATCTTTCCTACACCAGAATCATTTCTCCGCTTGACGGCAAAGCCGGTAAAGCAGCTCTTTCTGAGGGCAACTATGTGACTCCGTCTTCCGGGGATCTGATAAATATTGTCGCTTTGGACAAGATGTATGTCAACTTCTGGATCAGCATGAATGATTACCTGTCGCTTTTCAACGGCTCATATGAAACGCTCAAAAAAGAGGGAAAAGTTAAAGTGTTTCTGGCTGACGGCAGCGAGTTTGCCGGGAAATCTTCGATAGTGTTCATCGATAACCGTGTGGTCAAAGACACCGATACCATCCGTATCCGTTTGCTGGTCGACAATGATGGTATGAAATTGCTGCCGGACGGTCTGGTGACGGTCCGTATCGGCCGCAAAGACAGTAATAAATGTGCGGTTCCGGTATCTGCGATCATGAATAACGGTCAAATCAGTTTTGTATATGTGCTGGATCAGGAAAATAAAGCTGCGGTCCGTCCGGTGGAACTCGGTGAAGTTCAGGGTCGTGACCAGGTCATTCTCAAAGGTTTGCAGGAAGGCGAAACGGTGGTTTTTGATGGAACGCACAAAGTTTTCCCCGGCAGCAAGGTCAATCCGGTAGCGGCAGTGGAGAGTAAGTAAAATGTTTTCGCAAATATTTATTGAGCGTCCGAAACTGGCAATGGTCATTTCCATTGTCACGGTGATTGCCGGTTTGCTCTGTCTGTTTCAGGCTCCGGTGGCAGAATATCCGGAGATTGCTCCGCCGACGATCATGGTTATGGCAAACTATACCGGTGCGAGCAGTCAGGAACTTGCCGAAACGGTAGCAACAGTGATCGAGGAGCAGTGCAATGGTCTGGAAGGGTTGCTTTATTTCAACAGCAGCTGCAGCAATACCGGTTTGTATTTGCTGGAAATCACCTTTGAATCCGGTTCAGACACGGACATAAATCTGGTCAACGTCCAGAATGCGGTAAAGCGTGCGGAACCGCTGCTGCCGGAAGTGGTCAAACGCAACGGAGTGCGCCAATTCAAACGCAGTGGTGATATTCTGGCGTTGTACAATTTTACTACCGACGGCAGTGAGATGACTTTGACCGAATTGTCCAACTTTATCCGTACCAACGTGCGTGATCCTCTTTCACGGGTGCCGGGTATCAGTGAAGTTTCGATCATGGGTGAAAGAAACTACTCCATGCGTTTGTGGCTTGATACGGCGAAAATGGCGAACCTGGGGATTTCCACTTCGGATGTGTCAGCTGCGGTTCAGACACAGAATGTTCAGGCAGCTGCCGGTTCCATCGGTTCAGAGGGCAGCAGTGATGTACTGCAGTTGAAACTGTCTACTCTCGGCCGTCTGCATACGACGGAACAGTTTGAAAACATTGTGGTCCGTTCCAAAGCCAATGGCGAACAGGTCAAAATCAAGGATATCGCCCGTGTGGAACTCGGTGCGGAGAGTTATTCCAACGGCAGCCGTTTCAACGGTGTCGATGCCATCTCTCTGCTGATTTACCGTAACAGCGATGCCAATGCATTGGAAGTCGTGGATAAGGCCAACGCACTTTTGAAAGAGTTGAAAGCGACTCAGTTTCCCAAAGGTGTTGACTATCAGGTGGGGTATGATCCGACTGAATATATCCGGATCACGATGATCGAGATTTTTGAAACTCTCATTCTGACTTTGGTGCTGGTGGTGGCGATCACCTATTTGTTCCTGCAGGATTGGCGGGCAACGCTGGTGCCGACGATTACTATTCCGGTAAGTTTGATAGGAACATTTATTTTCCTGATCCCGCTTGGTTTCTCGATCAACCTGCTGACGATGTTCGGCTTGATTCTGGTGATCGGTTCGCTGGTTGACGATGCGATCGTGGTAACGGAAAACTGCATGCGTCTGATCGAGGAAGAGGGACTTTCTCCCAAAGAAGCAGCGAGCAAAAGTATGAAACAGATCACCGGGGCAGTTATCGCCACGACTCTGGTGATCGTGGCTATTTATGTGCCTATCGGGTTCTATGGCGGAATGGTGGGAACCATTTATCTGCAGTTCTCAGTGACCATGTGTATTTCATTGTGCCTTTCCACGATCAACGCATTGACCTTGAGTCCGGCTCTCTGTGCGCTTCTGCTCCGCAAGCCCAAGGCGAATAAAGTATTCTGGGCCTTCAATAAATTTCTCTCCGGTTCCTGTAACGGTTATATGAAAATTTCCCGGTTCATGGTGCGGTATACGATTATTGCCATCGTGATATTTGCCGGGGTGCTTTACATGAACTATCACTATTTGAAAACGATTCCGGCTTCATTCATTCCCAGCGAGGATAAGGGGGCGGTTATGGGCATGGTGGAGTTGCGTCCCGGAGCCACGCTGGCTGAAACCAATACGGTACTTAAACAGGCAGAAAGCAAGATCAAAGATGTACCCGGTATTAAAAACAGCATCAGCATTTACGGGTTCAGTTTTACCGGCGGTGCCGGTGAAAATGCCGGAACATTTATTGTGACATTGGATGACTGGAAAGATCGTCAGACTCCGGATACCAGTATCAATGCCATTCAAGGTAAACTGCAGCAGATCTCCGCGATGATCCCGGAGGCAAGGATCAACTTTTTCCAGCCGCCGGCCATTATGGGTTTGGGGGTTACCGGAGGTGTGACCTTCATGCTTCAGGCCAACGGCGGGCAGAGTCCGCAGGAACTGCATAATGCGATGAATAAGATGTTGATGCGGCTGAATTCTCTGCCGTATGTGCAGATGGCTTTCGGCAACTTTGAAACCGGTACTCCGGAGATGTTTCTGGATATTGACCGGGAAAAAGCTGAAGCTCTCGGAGTACCGGTCAGCAGGATATTCTCCGTACTTGCCGGAAATGTTGCGTCTGATTACATCAACGACTTCAACCTGCACGGTTATTCATTCAAGGTCAAAATGCAGTCTGAAAATTCAGAACGTGCCAATGTCAATGAGTTGCTGCAGCTGATGGTGCCGAGCAATCGTGGGGCGATGGTGCCTTTGAGTTCTTTTGCTTCGCTGCGCCGGACTTCCGGTTCACGTACCTTGACCCGTTTCAACCAGCTGCTTTCGGCTAAAATAACGGTTCAGGCCAAGCCGGGGATCAGCAGTCAGACTGTGATGAAAGAGATTGAAAAAATCATGGTCGAGGATTTTCCGCGCGGTTATCAGATCAGTTGGACGGATATGAGTTATCAGGAACGCGGCAATGAAGGCCGTATAGTCCAATTGTTGATCCTTGCTCTTATATTCGGCTATCTTTTCCTGGTTGGCCAGTATGAGAGCTGGACGATTCCGATTTCAGTGGTGTTGAGCTTCTTCTTTGCCATGCTTGGCGGATTTTTGGGAATGAAATACAGCGGTCTTGATTTTAGTATTTATGCCCAGTTGGGTATCGTAATGCTGATCGGATTGGCGTGTAAAAACGCGATTCTGATGGTGGAATTTTCCAAGCAGGAGCGTGAAGCCGGTAAGTCCATTGAAGAGGCTGCTCAAAATGGTTTCAGCTTCCGTTACCGGGCGGTGCTGATGACGGCGTGGTCCTTTGTTATAGGTGTGTTCCCGATGGTGATTGCAACCGGGGCCGGAGCCGGCAGCCGGCGGGCGATCGGTATTACCACCTTCTACGGGATGCTGTTGTCCACGATCATCGGTATAGTCTTTATTCCGGCGTTGTATGCATTTTTCCAGCGGGCGCGGGAAAGGGTTTATGCCTGGATGGACAGAAAAAAGGATAAATCGGAGTAACAGATCGTGACCGGGATGATTTGCCGGATAATGTTGACGATTGCCGTACTGGGCGGAGGGTTTTTCTCCGCCCGGGCGGAGGATGAATTATCCCGTTTGCGAAAGGATAACCGTGAGCTTCGGGATAAACTCATTCAGGCGGAAAGGGAGTTGACCAACTACCGTCTGTGGCTGGCGAATGCCGCATTTGATCACACCCGGATGCAGGTATCTGAAAGGGAACAAAGGCAGCTGCTTTTGCTGGAAGAGTTGTCCCGCCGGAGCAATGCATTGTCCATGACGGCATTGGCGATCGGCGATGAGTGCCGTCGTCTGCTGACGGAGTTGCCGCTGGGGCCGGTGCGAAAAGCGCAGGTTGAATTGCGTCTGGAAGAGTTGGAGAAGTGCGCCGGACATCTTGCCGGATTGACGATTCCCGGTAATTCAGAAATCGGCAGCTGCCGGATACTGGCAGTCGATCACCAATTAAAAGTTGCGGTTATTTCAGCCGGAAGCAGCGATGGCGTTTTTCCGGGGATGGTGTTTCATGTCAAAGCCAAACCGCAGCTGAAATTGAGGGTTATCGGTACCCACACAGAAGGGGCAGTGGCCGAAGCCATTGCCGGAGAGATCAAAGATTTTGCACCGGGAATGGAGATGTCCGCCCTGCATCAGGTGAAAGAGGCGGGCAGACCGCGTTGAAGATAATCAATATTCATTCAAAAGTTTGAATATTATTCCGGAAGAAAAACCTCTGCCGGCCATGAACCGGAAAAGTTTTTCCTTTTTTTTACGCGGATCAGTTTCTCTGGTCAGTGAACGCAATTTTCCCTCCATCGCCCGGCGGGCGGCCTCCACCTCTTCTTCCGGAGATTCCGACAGTAATTCGCTGATCCGGTCACTGTCCAATCCCCGGCGCAGAAGTTTCTGCTTTATCATTCTGGCTCCGAGGTTACGCTGATGAAGCAGTGAGACACAATCGGCAGTAAGCTGCTCATCATTCAGATAGTGACGTTTGACACATTCTGCGATGGCAGCATCACATTCATGATCGGGGAACCCGGCACGCCGTAATTTTTCCAACAATTCCTGCTCGCTCAGAGACCTGATTGCGAGCAGTTTCATTGCTTTGGTCATGGCTGATGGCGGGGAGACCGGAGGCATATATCACAACTCCAGGATTTTGCGGACCAGTTCTTCTTTTTTTAAATTTCCCAGCGCACCGCCGGGGGCCAGGGTTTCACTGAAAGCGGTGATCTGATCCGGAGTCACTGCCGGGCCGCATATTGCCAGAGGAACCGGAGTGGTGGTGTGTTTCCGGAGCTTGATCGGAACCGGATGGTCAGGAAGAACCGCAAAATTATATGGCTGATCCTGCAATGCCTGAAGTATCGGCGCGACAATTTTGGCATCAAATTCCTCTATAGCCCGCAACTTCAATTGCAGATCGCCGAGATGTGAACATTCGTCGATCGCTTCGAGGTGGACATAGACCAGGTCATGATCGCGGACAGCAGCCAAGGCGGCCTGTACTTTGCCGGAATAGTTGGTATCCAGAAAACCGGTTGCTCCCGGCACATCGATCACGCTCATTCCAGTACATTTGCCCAGTCCTTTGATCACATCGACGGCACTGATAACAGCTCCTTTGCGGCCATCGTAGCGTTCGCTGAAAAGCTGCATGCGCGGACGGTATCCGGGACTCCAGGGCCAGATCCAGTTGGCCGGGGATGGACGCCCGGCATTAAGCGGGTGTTTGGCCAGAAAACATGCTGCTTTGGCAGAGAGTTCTTCAAGAAAAGCAACGGTATGAGCAGCTTCCGGGGAATCATCCAGAGCTTTTAAGCGTAGCTTTTCCACCGGGATATCCTGAGAGGAGTCCGGTTTTTGATAGTCGATCCGGTCACAGAATTCTTTGCCGTGCAGTACCAGCAGATTGCGGTAACTGACTCCGTGATGGAAAGTTACTTTATCCGAGTCAAATTCCGCTTTTAATGCAGCCATCAGCACCGCTGAATCCGCATCATCCAAATGTCCGGCCGAATAGTCCCGCAGCACTCCGTCATCGGAAACGAAAACCAGATTGCACCGCCATGCGACATCATCGTCGGCCAATTCAATCCCCTGGCTGGCAGCTTCGATCGGCCCGCGTCCGGGGTAGTTGTACTCCGGCTGGAATCCGAGAACCGACATGTTGGCCACATCGGAACTGGTCGGTAAGTCCGGAGGCAGGGTCAGGAATGTACCGCTGGCGCCCTTGGCGGCAATCGAATCCATTGCCGGAGTATGAGCATATTCAAGCGGGGTTTTGCCGTTTAATTCCGGCAACGGATCATCTGCCATGCCATCCGGCAGAAAAATTACAGCTTTGCGAAACTCTTTCATTGTTTTTCTTCAATATATAAATTATGGTTTGTTATTGTCTTTCTTGTGAAAACTTTTACCATTAGCGGCGCGTTGCGTATGGTGCTTACCGTTATGATGTGATTGACAAATCATAACGGATTATATGCTTTATTAGCTGCAATAAACGCAATCTGCAACTCCGGAATGTAAGTTTTACAAAATTTCGGACATTATCAATCGATTTATTTGTTCAGGGGTTATTCCTGATATTTTTACAACCTTATCCCGACTGCATTCTCCGCTTTTCAATTCGACTGCACTCTTATGGACATTCAGTTTGCCGGCTAAAAATTTTATCAGTGCGGCATTGGCTTTACCATCGACCGGCGGAGCCTGAAGTTCCACTTTTAATGCTTCTCCGAATGTACCGTTGACGGTGCTGCGTTTTGCCCCTGGATGGACACGGAGTTTCAGCAGACAATTGCCATCGGCATCCACCCGGAGCATAACATCAGACATCGGCATTGCTCTGATCCTGACCGGCAACCGCCTCTTCCTGATTTTCTGCTGTCAATTCACCGGTTTTTTCATCGGTTGACTCATCATGGCCGGTAATTTCCTCGGTATTTTCCGGAGGAGTCAAGCCGAGCAAATCGTTGATTTCAGCGATGGAAAGAGTTTCTTTTTCCAGGAGTGCTGCGGTCAATTTTTCCAATTGATCCCGGTGTTCTGTCAGGCAGGATTTGGCATTTTCATAAGCCTCATTTATCAAAGCCCGCACTTCCAGATCGATTTCGCGCTCGGTTTCATTTGATATGCCGTCCGGGGGCAGACCGTCGATCCTCATGTGCGGATGATTGGTGAAATCTCCAAGTTTGATGGGGCCGAGCTTATCACTCATGCCGAATTGGCAAACCATTTTGCGGGCGATATCAGTCAAATGCTGGATATCTGCAGCGGCTCCGGTTGTGATGTCGTTGAAAACGATCTCTTCCGCAGCTCTTCCGCCCAGAGACATTGCCATCATAGCTTTCAAATCCAGTTTGCTTCTGGTATAAGTATCTTCTTTCGGCATCATGAAAGTTGCCCCCAGAGCAGACTGTCCGCGCGGAATGATTGTGACCTTGTGGACCGGTACACAATGATCGTTATGAAGTGCGACCAGGGTATGACCGGCTTCGTGGTAAGCGGTGAGTGTGCGCTCTTTATCGTTGATTTTGCGGCTGCGCCGTTCCGTACCGTAACTGACTTTGTCCCGGGCTTCTTCCAGTTCGGCCTGGGAAACTGATTCCCGATTACGGCGTGCGGCCAGCAGGGCAGCTTCGTTGCACAGATTGGCCAGATCCGCGCCGCTGAATCCCGGAGTTGTACGGGCGATGACATCCAGATCGATGGCGGAATCGGTTTTGATTTTTTTGATATGCACATCCAAAATCTGTCTTCTGCCGGCGATATCCGGCAGATCCATAACCACCTGACGGTCGAAGCGTCCGGGGCGCAGCAATGCCGGATCAAGCACATCCGGGCGGTTGGTTGCCGCCAGTACGATCACGCCATTGCGGCTTTCCAGACCGTCCATTTCCACCAGCATGGCGTTGAGAGTCTGCTCTCTTTCATCATGGCCGCCGCCCCAACCGGAGAAGCGCGATCTGCCGACGGCATCGATTTCATCGATAAAAATCAGACACGGAGTATTTTTTCTGGCCTGTTCAAACATATCCCGAACTCTGCTTGCTCCCACGCCGACAAACATTTCTACAAAATCGGAACCGCTGATCGAGAAAAACGGTACACCGGCTTCACAGGCAACCGCTTTGGCCATAAGGGTTTTGCCGGTTCCCGGATCACCGACGAGCAGACACCCTTTGGGGATTCTGCCGCCGACCAGCTGGAAGCGCAACGGATCGCGGAGAAATTCAACGATTTCAGAAATTTCCTCTTTTGCTTCATCTGCGCCGGCGATATCGCTGAAATGGACATTCAACTCATCCGGCGGGATCATTCTGGCCTTGCTTTTCCCGAAGTCCATTGCGCCGTGTCCGTTCATCCGCATCTGCCGCATGGATATGAAGTAGATGACCGCGATAATGATCAGGATCGGCAGGACACTGACAAAGATAAAGTTCCAGAACCCGGAATTATCCGGATCAACAGTTACTCCGGCTCCGGAATCCCGCATAGCCTTTTCCAGAGTTTCCGACATGATGACTCTGGATACATAATATTCCTGAGAACTGCCTTTGTTTTTTTCATCCTTTTTCAGCTCTCCCTCGACCCGGAATATCTGTTCTCCATCAGAAACCAGATTGACCGTGTCAACTTTCTTTTCCTGCAGGAGTCTTTCAAATTCACTCTGATTGAGTTCTTTCTGCTGCTCCGGACCGAATGTCTTGAAGAGCATCATGACGCCGAGCATGAGCATGATCAGCAGCCAGACCACTCCGGCACGGGAACGGCGCGGCGGAGCAGCAGGCATCTTGCTGTTTTTATTATCGGGCATTTTGCCCTGATTGTCGTTATTCATCAAATTTTCTTTCAGGTTGGAAGCGCGTTATTTGTGGAAAAAGAGGGTATAGATCACCACACCCAGCACGATGGCACCGCCGGCGACAATGATAATATTCATCAGCAGATTGGTCTGGGCATTTTTCTTTTTTTCATTCATCATCCGGGCACTGAAGTTGGTCAATGTCTGGGTGGTGGTGGTATTGGTGGTGGCACTGCCCAGATCGATGGTGTGGGTGAAGTGGCTGTCTTCTCCGGGGGCATCGGTTCCGTCAAAAAGGACTTCAACATGTCCGAAAGAGATAAGGTCGGAGTTTTTAAGAACCTGTTCTGTGATCGGCTCATTGTTGATCTTGGTACCGTTGGTGCTGTCATTGTCGCGCAGGATGTAACAGATTTTGCCGTCGCGCTCGGTACGGATGATATCGGCGTGATGGCTGCTGACGCTGCCGTCTGCCAGCTGAATATCGGAAGAATCTTTTCTGCCGATGCTCATAACTTCCCGGTCGATGTCAAAACTTTTGCCGCGTAATTTTTCGTAGAGAACTGTAAATTTAGGATTTTTTTCCATGATTTCAAACCTCATCCGGTACCCTCCGGGTACCTGTTGCTATATTTAAATAAACTCTCATGTGGCAATATAACACCTGAATGCGTTGTTTGCAATCAATTTTCAGCTGATTTTGATACTTTTTTTCAAATATTTTATCATTTTGGCAAATTAGCTGTCCGATTTTATTTTTTCAGGTTGAAAAATCACTGTTCCGGCGTTAAAGTAATAAGAACACAAGCTGTGTTCTGGAGATTTGATTTTTTGAAGAAGGAGAATGGTCGCTTATGAAAGGGATGCGATCTCTTTTTACCCCGCATCCGGATGGAACTCCGGCGCGGATTGCGATTTGCATGAGTGGTTCCGGGAGCAATGCGGAAGTGATTTTGTCACGGGCTGCAGGGATTCCGGAGACCGGTTATGAACCGGTGGTGATTTTTACAGATTGTCCGGAAACATCCAGGGCATCTGAACTGGCAGAAAAATATAATGTGCCGTTGGCACATCTGGATATCCGGGCGTTTTACCGGGAAAACGGCGAGGAAGACATTCTGCTTAACAGTGAAAAAAAATGCCGTTTGCGGGATATTTGGAGTGAAAAAGTGTGGCAGATATTGCAGACTTACCGGTGTGATTTTGCGGTTTTTGCCGGTTTTGTTCCGCTGACCAATCTGGCGGACAAACTGCCATGTCTTAATGTTCATCCCGGTGATCTTATTCAGGAAGATTCCGAAGGTAAAAGAATATATGCCGGACTGCATTGCGAGCCGGTGGAAAATGCCATTCTTGACCGTCAGCAAGTCTTGCGCAGCAGCGTTATTCTGGTACAGTGTTACAACGGCAGCGGGAAAAAAGAACTTGACGGCGGGCCGGTGCTGGGAATATCTGCCCCGGTGCCGGTGGAGCTGCAGGGCGTTTCTTACGATGAATTGGATACGGTTCGCCGGCAGCGGGAAAAGCGTCCTTACCGTGACCGGCTGCGCGAAATCGCATTGGCCAATATTGAAAATTTGAAGAGCAGGGGCGATCATGTAGTCTTTCCGGAAGTGATCTCCTGCTTTGCCAAAGGGTGTTACGCAACGGATGCCGCCGGAGAACTGTTTTTCCGCAGCTCCGAGGCGGAGACGTGGCAGCAGGTGAAAACGGTGGAGTTTTCTGCCGATGGTTCCCGGCGGATGCTGCCGGTGCAAACGAGATCGCTCAAGGTGAAGAAAAATAAATTCTTGCGTTTTTTCAAATATTTGTATACCAAAATGGTGCGTGGCAATGGTTCTCCGGATTACATTGCGCGCGGATGGTCGTTGGGGATTTTTGTCGGATGCGTGGTCCCGGTATTCTGCCAGTTGGTGGTGGCGATCCCGTTGTCGTTTGTTGTTCGCGGTTCCAAGATCGGAGCTGCGCTGGGAACTTTCATTACCACTCCGCCGACAGCGATTTTTATTTATCCAGTGCAGATATTTATCGGCAACAAGTTGATAAATGGGAGATTGTCTGCTGATTCAGCTCAAAAACTGCTGGACATATTCAACAGTGAAACGCTCTCATTTGCAGAAAAATGGGCCGCATTTGCCGATCTCGGCTGGGCTCTGGTGGCGGCATTTTTTGCCGGAGGTCTGCTGTGGGCAATGGTAATGACACCGATAACTTACTTCGGGGTACGTTATCTGGTGGTGCGTTACCGCAATATCCGGCAGAAGCTTTTTGAATCAGCAAGACAGAAAGAAGTTGGAAAATGACAGAACGGGAATTTTGTATCGCAGTCAATATGATTTCCGGGGTCGGCTTTTTGCGTTACAGCAGTTTGCTGGACACTTTCGGTTCTCCGGATGAGGTGCGGAAAGCAGAACGCGGTGTGCTGCAGAAAGTCGACGGTATTGGTCCGGTTCTGGCTGAAAGGATCATTTCATTTGACTGGGATGCCGAATTATCCCGGGAATTTGCCGTCGCTGAACGCGGCGGGGTTCAGATCATAACGCTGGTCGACGAAGATTATCCGGATGAATTGCGTAATATTTATGATCCGCCGTTATGTCTTTATGTCCGGGGAAAATTGCCGGAAAAACATGACCGGTCCATTGCGATAGTCGGCAGCCGCCGGATATCCAGATACGGTGAAAAGATGGCGGTTATGCTGGCAGAAGAAGCTGTGGCCTGCGGTTTTACCGTTTATTCGGGATTGGCCCTGGGGGTGGATACTCTGGCTCACAAAGCAGTGGTGGATATGGCCGGTTGTACCGTCGGCGTGCTTGGCGGCGGTCTGATGCATATGTATCCCAAAGAAAATATTCCTCTGGCGCGGGATATGATTCGTAATGGCGGGGCGGTAATCAGCGAATTCCCGCTGAATTTCCCGGTCAACCGCCATAATTTTCCCCGCCGGAACCGGATCGTCGCAGCGATGTGCCGCGCGGTGATCGTGGTGGAAGCCGGTTTGGACAGTGGAGCTTTGATAACTGCAAAATTGGCTGCGGAAATGGGTAAAGAGGTCTTCGCACTTCCCGGACGGGTGGATAATGTGCAGGCCAAAGGCTGCCATAAATTGATCAAAGAGGGCGCATGTCTGATTGAAAATTTTGATGATGTGATGCTGGTGTTGGCCACCGGTTTGCGGCCGGGGATGGAGAATATGACTACCGGTGAAATCGTCGGCAGTGAACAAATGTCACCGGATTGTGAAAAAGTTTGTACTCTTTTGAGTGGCGGAGATATGGATCTTGAAGAGTTGCAGATGGCGACCGCATGGGAACCGGGGATGCTTATGGCAGTGCTGATGAAACTGGAATTGCTGCTCGCCGTAGAAAGAGACAGTTTCGGTTACTATCATCTGACCGGCAGCCGGAAAAAGGAGCCGTGCGCGGAAACTCCTGAACTGGATATGGATTGTCAAAGTTAACGCTTTTTCAGCGAATGCAGCAAATCCCCGGCATGGCGCAGGGCGGAATCTCCGCCGCCGAGCATCCGGGCAAGTTCCGGAACCGGATCACTTAACTCTCTGACTTCTGAAATTGTTCGCTCACCGATCGTTTTTTTCTCAACCAGAAAGTGGTGATCGGCGCGGGCGGCGACCTGAGCCAAATGTGAAATGCACAGAATCTGCCGTTTTTTTCCGAGAGCATGCAGTTCCTGAGCCACTTTGTTGGCCGTTTCTCCGCCGATATTCATATCGATCTCATCGAAAATGACCGTCGGTACTGCATCAGCATCGGCCAGAACTGTTTTCAACGCCAGCATGACCCGGGACAATTCACCGCTGCTGGCAACTTTGCGCAGCGGGCGCAACTCTTCGCCGCGATTGGCGTTAAAGAGCAATTCGATCCGGTCGCAGCCGTTGGCCCCGGGGACGACAGCGGAAAAGGTCACGTCCAGAGCCGCATTGTCAAAACCGATGGAAGCAAGTTTTTTCCGGGCCAGAGCCAAAAATTTTTCAGCAGCAGCTTTCCTGGCTTCAGAGAGTTTTTGAGCTGCTTGAGTCAGAGCTGCATTAAGTTCTTTTTCTCTGCGGGCAAACTCTTCGCGGCAGCGTTTGGCCCGGTTGAAGCGGTCGAGGCAATCTTCTGCCGATTTTCTGGTGGCAAAGACCTGTTCCAGAGTCGGACCGTAACGTCGTTTAAGAGTGTGGATTTCGCTCAAACGGGCTTCAACGACCGCCAGTGTTTCCGGATCAAGTTCGACTTTTTCCGTCATAGCGGCAAGTTTTCCGGAGAGTTCGGATACAGCTCTTTGCAGTTGCGAACACTCATCGATAGCATCACCGGTCAGAGACGGATCGATCCGCTGCAATTCGTTCAAAGCGTGATAGACACTGCCCAATTGATCGGCAATGCCATTTTCGTTTTCTGTCAGTATTCCGGTAAGGTTTCCGAGGGTTTCCAACACCTGCCGGGTATTGGAACCCAGACGCTGTTTGGCCGATAATTCAACATCCTCGTTTTCTCCGGGGGCGATCCGGTCGATCTCTTCTGCGATCAGCGCATAACGGTCAGCTTCACCGGCATCCGGCAGATCGCGTTCAAACTCCTCTTTTTCCTGTGCGAGAGTTTTCAATGCGGCAAAGTGAGCAGCACATTCAGCAAGCAGTTCGCCCAGATCTCCGAAGTTATCCAGAAGTTCCAGCTGGCGGGCCGGGATGGTCAGGGAAATTTGTTCATTGGCTCCATGCAGGTCGATCAAACGTCCACCGATATCCGCCAGCAGCTTTGCTCCGACCGGAACATCATTGATAAAATTGCGGGTGGCCGACTGAGTGACTGTGCGGCGTAAATTCAGCAGCGGATTTGGATCAGACGGGAAGGGGATACCGGCATCTTCCAGCAGTCCGGAAATTTCCGGGAGCAATGAATCCGGAATGGAAAATTCTCCGCAGACGGTATAATTTCTGCATCCGGAACGGATACCGCTTTTTTCCACTCTGCCGCCGGTGAGTAATTCGATTGAATTCATCAGAATAGACTTACCGGCACCGGATTCACCGGTAACGACGGAAAAGCCGCCGGAAAACTCAACTTCGGCTCTCTCAATAAGAGCGAAATCATTTATTTTCAGATAATTCAGCATCCTGTCTCTGATCCTTCGTTTTTCAGAAGTTTGTAGAGCAGGATCATTGCTGCAGCAACAGCTTTTTCCCGGATCATCCGGCGGCTGCCGCGCAAACGCAACTCCTGAACCGAATTCTTTCCATCTGCTGAAGCAGCAATATAGACCAGCCCGACCGGTTTTTCCGGTGTGCCGCCGTCCGGACCGGCGATCCCGGTGGTACTGACGGCACAATCACACTTCAGTACACGGCACGCTCCATCGGCCATCGCGATGGCGCATTCCGGACTGACGGCACCGTGATCCAGCAGAATTTCCGCAGATACACCGAGCAGCTGTTCTTTGACTGCATTGGCGTAAGCAACGATCCCTCCGGCAAAGAATGCCGAAACTCCCGGCATATTGACCAGAGTATCCGCAACCAGTCCGCCGGTACAGGATTCCGCACAGCATACGGTTTTATTTTGAGAACGCAATTTTTCGAGCAGTGCCGACGGCAGATCAAAGCATCCGGGGGCAAGGTGGTTGTCCGGAAACGCTCCGGCCACGATCGCCAGCGCGCGTTCCGGCAAGTCCGGTTCTTTGGCGGTCAGATAGATCCGGGTGCCGTATGCACCGGCCGTGTAAGCGATCTCCACCGGCAGTTCTTTGAGCAGCGGTTCCACTCGTCTGGCCACAACACTTTCTCCGGTTCCGTAAATCAGAAAGCCGGCGGTGAACTGTCTGTCATCGCCGTAATTTGCGGCAATATCTTCCAGCATTCCATTGTGCAGGACTGCTTCAAACTCTCCCGGCGGGCCGGGAAGCAGGTATATGTGGCGCATTTTTCCGCCGTAAACGGTTTGAAAAGATATCCCTGAAGCGACACCGGAGGGGTTGTGGATATATTTGCTTCCGGCAGGGATCATCGCCTGTTTGTATTGAAACGTCGGACAATGTCCTTTGTGCCGGAGCGACCAGAAATATTCAACTTTTTCCTTCAATTCTGGTACGGTAATGCATTCCAGTGCAAAAAAACGGCAGACTGTTTCCAGAGTGATATCATCCGAAGTCGGTCCCAGACCTCCGCTGATTATCAAC
>JAGBZM010000074.1 GCA_017628235.1 Lentisphaeria bacterium
CAACGATGGGGGCTGCCTGTGAAAGCAGTTCACCAAAGTTGACAGGCAATACAACCGGGACTACCTCGGATGCAGGTTCCTCCGGTTCAGGGTAAGCAAGGCTGTTCCCTGAAAGTTCCATGAACTCACTGCGGCTGCTGCGGATCTGCTCTTTGAGTTCCTTGAAGGGAACGCAGAAGTCGATCGCACTGTCAGCAAAGGCTTCAAGTTTGACCGATACAGATTCGACTCCATCCGTTGCCATCGCCCGGATTCCGCACTCATCGCCAACAAAACGGATAGAGCGATACAGTTCCACCGGGCTGGTCTGACAGACCATCTTGCCCAGCACCCGCAGAGCCTCATTTAAAACACGTTTTTTGATTTTCATAGAAAAACCTCCTTTTCTGGTTTGTGGGTAAACGTTCCCTCATGTATTTATACCAGAAAAAGAGGCGAAATTAACCAATAAGTACTTGTAACTTTAAAAACCTATGATATTTTACCAAAAACGGAATTGCAGGGAAGCGGACATCGACGATCCGGTGTCCGGGGAGGTCTGCTTCGGCAAGCGGCAGCAGCGATGTACGCATGGCAGGGGTGAAAACTTCGACTTTGGTGATGGTTTCACCGCAGATGGTGCGTTTAAGGGCGCGGCCGATATTTTCGGCTTCCGGGAGTTCCGGCATGATATCATTCTCCAGTGCTTGCTGTTAAAATTTGACTTTTCAGAAAAAACCATCATGCCGCACTTTTTGCAAGGCAAGTTGCGGATATTTTGAAAATTTCTTTTTCACCGGAAGTCGTGTCTGCCGCCATCAAGTTTCCTGTTCCGGAAGACTGCGGTGATCCCGGTGGGGATATCGATGATGCCCCTGCCGTCAGACCATTCGACTTCGACCGGTCCGTGCAAGGTTGGTTTCCGGCAGAAAAATTCTTTGAGATATCCCGGCTGCGGATCAAAAACAAATTCAGTAAATCCGGCTTTGCACGGCCGGATGCCGGCGATCCACCGCGGGATGATATTCGCCGGTGAAGCCCCCCAGGCGTGGTTCCAGTCCTGATTGGGTTTGACGGTATTGTTCCACGCTTCCATAGTGATCGTTGCGCCCTGCTCCATCATGCCGGTAAATGAACGGTTTCCGGTCGCGGTCATCAGATCGAGCATCGCCTGCGGATTTCTCAGCGTGCCGAATGCTTCAAGCAGAAACTGTGCGCCGTACACACTGCACGCCATACCGCGTGACAGCAGAAACTCATTGATTTTTGCATATTCATCAAATTCGGTCGCGCCGGAAACCTGGGCGAAAACAGCTCCATGGAGCGAATAGTGTTCATCGACAAGATTATCCTGCCAGAAGTTGTTCCGCAAAAATTTTGCCCGGAGATTTTGCCGGAGCGCAGCTGCCCGCGAAAGATATTCCGTTTTCCCGGTCAACTCGTACATGGCAGACAATGCTGCATAGCGGCAGCAATTCGGTACGCAGTTGCGGTCGCGCAGCAGATAGCCGTCCCGTTCGCAGGGCGGCCAGTCTACGATATCGCCCTTTTCTTTTTTGCCGATAAAGCCGGAATCATCCTCCTGTTCAGAGAGCAGACACTCATCAAGAAACGGCAGCCAGGAAGCGACACTCTCTTTATCCCCGGAGTAACGGAGGTAATCCCGGGCGATGAGCGGAGTGAGCAAACGCCATTCCGTGGGCCAGGTCGGATTATGCCGGAAGTGTTCAATGGTCGCTTTGGCAATGGAATAGTCCGGTTGACAGCAGAAGTATCCCAGCTGATTGATATAAGTATCACCCTCGTAGGGAACGCGTTCTCTTTCGCCGTCGATGAATTTGCCGAATGCGGCGGTGGCTTTCATGGAGTATTTGCATAAATCCCACACCTTGTTGAGCGCGGCATTATCGCATTCAAACGCTGAAGCATTTTCATCCCATTGGGGAAATATTGCACAACGGCGGAGTTTCACCGGTGTTTTGGCATTCAAAATCTCCACATAGCGGAATGGCGCGATCTCGCCGTTTGCTTCTGCCGGGTAAGGCAGCGGGCGGTAGCCGTCCGGATAGGGAGATTTGTGCGGCGGCAGAAGAAGCCGTTGCCAGGTGCCGGGAACGCCTTGTTTTACCGCAATAGTTCTGAAATAGCGGAATCCCCCCGGCGCGCGGTCGATGCAATTGCCAATAATACATTCACCGACAGCTGCTTCGAGTGTTTCATCCCCCTCCCATGCCAGTTCCAGATAGGCAAAGGCATCTCTGCCGAAATCGATGACCCCGGAATATCCCGGGGGATACAGTTTTTCACAAACTTCGATCATTTACGCTGCGTTTTCTTTGTTCCGGAATCATCGATACCGGCATGGATGGCAGTTCGGGGCGTTTCTCCTGCCGGCACGGTTTCTGCTTCAGCGGTCGTCAGCAGTACGGTGCAGTAGGGACCGAGGATGATTTCAGGAGCGGGAACAAATTCGGCATTGTCGCGGCGGCGGTCGATGATACGGCCTGTGAAGCCGGATAATTCCGCGCCTTGCAATCCGAGCGTGACCCGACAGCCTTTGGGACTGAAATTGGTCATCATCACCGCCTTATCCTGTCCGTTGGCGGCGGCGCAGACGTAAATATTTTTGCCGTCAGCGGCGGCGGCACATTGACCGGAGAGCTGATAAAGTTTGTTCCACATGGCAAACGCCGAATAGGTTTGAGAGGTTTTCATGCCGGGGAATTTATACAAGCCGCAGTAGGGGCGCGCCGGATAGGCATCGTAGTACATCGCCTTGTCCACCGGGGAGTTCTGCATCAGACAGAATGCGGCACTGACAAAAGATGCGCCTTCGTTATCCTGCATTTCCAGAAAGCGGCGTTCCATATTTCTGGTCATGTAGTTCCACTCGTTGAAGATGTTTTCCACCTTGTCCAGACCGTATTCTTTCAACTTTTTATCCACATATTCAGCGTGGAGGATTATCTCCTGCGGATCGGCGGAGTAAAGGTGCCAGGAGTAGAAATCCAGCGGACAGCGGGTTGTTTTTGCGGTGACAAATTTCAGAAATTCATCGTACCATGTGACAAAACCTTTGTAAAAATCGGTACATCCCGGACGGTTCACCGCGTAAAAACCGCAAGAGGCGTAGCCGCCGACTTTGATCCAGGGGAACTCCTCTTTCAGCCGCAGAGAAGTTATCCGGTAGAGTTCAAAATATTCCTCGCGCGTACCGCTCCACATGGGTGGATTTTCCGGTTCGTTCCAGATTTCCCAGTATTCGATGTTGAAGTTGAAACCGTCCGCCCAGCCGCAATTGTAGTGCCGCACCACTCCGGCGCAGATCTCTGCCCATTTTTTGAAATCCTGCGGCGGATGATTGTGATAGGCTTTGATGCGGAAGTTGTTTTCGATAGTGATGCCCAGCCGGTAAAATATTTTGGTCCCGGCGGCGTTGAGCTGGGTCAGATAGGCGTCGGTAAAGGCGAAATCGTAGGATGCCGGATCGGCCGGATCGGCATTGAAATCCGGAAATATATTGGGAATATCCACATAATGCGCCCCGCCGAATGCTCCGGCTGTATCGTGCAGGCGGCAATAGGGGATGCCCGCTTCCCTGAAGCCGCGCGGCGGCTCGTACAGACTCATCGGACTGTTGTTGACACCGTGCAGAGGCTTGATCGTTTTTTCAAGTTTTCTATCGAAGTCAACTGTGACAACAGCGGTTTTCATAGGCAATATTCCTTATTCGGCATAGGTTATTTTCACATCGTCAACGACAAAGGTGCTGAAAAATGAGTTGTTGAAAAAACTTTTGCCTTCCAGCTGCTGCGCTTTGGCGTTGTAGAAGAGATAGGCTTCACCGGCACCGGGCTTGTCGATGACGGAAATCAGAATGCTGTTGACCGAAAAATCATTGTACCGTACCGGGATCTTTTCCGCTTTGGAGATCACATTTCCGGCTTTGCCGACTGCGGAAAAATCCATTGTCCCGGAAGCGGCACTGTACTGCATGGTGATGGTGAGCGGTTCAACTTTGAATCTGCCGACCGGTTTGGCGATGGCTTTACCTTTGTTGAGGAAACTGAATGCGGTACGGTTTCCGTCGCCCATGCGCACCTGGGCAGTAAACTGCCGGGAGGTCATATTGCGCGCGCCGATGCCGACTGAAAATCCGGAATAGGAACGCATACCGGTCGGTTTGAGCAGACATTGAAAGGTAAAATCTTTTCCTTCAGTCGGCGGGATGGCGATATAAAAGTCCACGGTTTCATTTTTCTTTTTGCCGCCGGCTTTTGTACGGACCTCTTCGATCTTTTCCGGGGCCTCGGAAAAATCCATATTCAGCACCCGTTCTTCGGCGTAGGTGCAGCTGAAAGCCGACACGGCGAGGATGGATAACAGGACTTTGTTGATTTTCATTTGATTTTCTCCTTAATTTTTATTCAAGAAAGTATTTTTTGCAGGCTTCATCGACCAGTTTGAGAAATTCCGGGTCATTGTCGCTGGAAAAGAATGCGATACCCGGCATTTCCGGAGCTGTTTCGCGGACGACTTTGATCTGTTGGGCGACAAACTCCGCCTGTCGTGCCGGAGAACTGTTCCATCCCCGGTAGTTGGCTTTGGTCGCCAGACCGACGATCGCATTTTCCGCGCCGCCGTTTTTGACGATTGTCCGGACTTTGGAACGCAGAGAATCCAACTCTTGCTGCCGCAGTTTGTCCGGGACATCGGTGAAGTACAATTCGCACATAATGAGTTCAAATTTACGTTTTTTCAAGCCGTCGCGGATCGCCGGCCGGATGTATGGACCGATGTTCCATACGGCGATGAAAGTTTCCGGATGTTTCTTTTTGAGATCGTACACCGCAGGCATGAAATCCTCACCTTTGATGGTGCCGCCGATCTCATCGAGCTGCATTCCGTGATAACCGGAGCGGGAGATCGCTTCCCAGTAGTGGTTTCCGGAAGCGGATCTGGTGCGCCCGGTGATGACCAGCGGTTTGCCGCCGCGCCGGGTGAATTCTTTGATATCAGATGCGGCCACGGCGGCGCAGTTGGCGTATTCCAGATCCATCACATTGCCGCCATACCAGAGGAAATAGACCGGACGAACGGTGCTGTGCAGTGTCAATGTCAGGCGGTTGTCCTGATTGTCGGCATCCAGCGGAGAGGTGAAATCCAGCTCCATTTTTACTGCCCCTGAAACTTTTGGCGTATATTTGATTTGCAGTTCAGTTTCAGCTCCCGGCGCGACAGAGGGGAGTTTTTTACGGAATATTTCCCGTGCGGCACGGTTTTTTTCAGTGACTTTCACCACCGCTTCGGCATTGCCTGCCAGGCGGCCGAGGTTGCGGATGGTGAAACTTATTTTACCCGGTTTACCGGTGAGGAAATAGCGGTTTTCCAGAGTGACATCGCGGTTTTGTGAAATGCGCTTGGCAGTGGAAATCGACAGATTCATCTTGTTTCCGCAGAAAAACCAGTTTTTAACTGCCGCCCGGTTGCCGGAGGAGTCCTGCGAAGTAACTGCGGCATAACTGCCGCGGAATGTTCCGGGCAAAACGATCTCTTTTTGTTTGGCAGGGAATTCAGAAATGAACCGTTCTTTGCCGTTGGCACTATCTTTGCCCAGCAGTACCGTCTTTGCCGCATCGCTGCCGGACGGATGTTTGATGCTGAAAATAAGTTTGCCTTTACTTTGATTGAACTTCACTTCCGGCGGCGGCGGTGCGGTGCGGTCTTTTTCGACGAGCTGTTTTTCGGCGGACAATTCACCGCTTCTGCGCCGTCCGGAGTTGATGGCGGAAATTTTATAGTAAAATCTGCCGCTGCCTTTTGAAACGACTTCACCGGATCGGGTCCCGGGGTCAAAGTAGTATTTTTCAGCGAAGAACATTCCGTTTGAGTCAAGTTTTCTACTGCTGCGGAAAACGACCACGCCGTGTTTTGCCGGGATATTGTTCCAGGACAAAACGGTTCTGCCAGTTGCCGCATCGTGTTTCAATCCTGTGATCTCCGGAGCTGCAGCAGAGAGTAAAAGCGGCAATGCCAACGCCGCCGGAAAGAAAAATTTACCTTTCATACCTTGCTCCTTATCTCACATAGAGTGCTTTTCCGGCAAAGCCGTTGATGACGGCGATATTTTCCGGGGCATCCAGCTCAAAGATGAACCGGTAGTGACCTTTTGCTGCCGGAGTGAATTCAAAAGTCATGGTGTGGCGCGCCAGATTTATCGCTTTCAATGCACCTTTGCGGTTGGTGGCGATGTAATCGTTGCCGTCGCGCCGGTAGTTCATCAGCAGCTCCGGGCTCTCTCCGGTGGGGACATCGCTCAAACCGGCATCGATATACGGTCTGGAAACGGAACCGATATGGGTGCGTTTACCATCCGGAGCGATCGCGTAAGCATTTATGGTATACGGGCGGTAAAGTTTCATCCCGCCGATGTTGGCGACTTCGCAGGAGAGGGTGATCTTGCTGCCTTTGCGGGGGGAGTAATCAGAGAAATAGATGCCGCGGACATCCAGCACCGGACGGATGTAGTAGCGTTCGAGCAGAGAGTTTTGCAGTGAATACGGGATGTGTTTTTCCACATACCGGCGGTCACCGCCGCTGCTCCAGAAGGTAAGTCCGCCCATTTCCGGGGCATTTTGTTTGATGTAGCGGATGTAGTGTTCCAGTTTGGCGGTAAATGGTTCTTCAACGACACTGAAACAGTTATTCAAACCGAGCAGGATGATGCCGCAGCCGCGTTTGTAGCTTGCCGGATTGGATTTTTTGCCGTAACCACGCTCAAAGAGCATATCGTTTTCGCGCAAGATCTGAATACGGCTGTCCAGATATTTTTCAAAACTCACGGCGGCAAAAACGCCGTTGACGCAGTCCGGATAGACCTCCGGGCAGAGGATGATATTGTTGTTTCTCGCCATGGCGGCGTGTTCGCGCTGGGTGGTTCCGGCGTTGCACAGTACGATCAGTTTTTTGGGTTCGATTTTGCGGATCTGCTGCAATGCCCGTCCGAATATCCGGGTCAGTTCCAAGCCTTTCTCATCCGGATAGCAGCCCAGTTCATCGATCCAGATACCGTCTGCGCCGCCGCGCAGTATATTCTGCCACTTTTTCACCAGGCGGCTGACATTTTTTTCTACGGGCTCATTCAACCTGATATCCGCCGGACGGAATGAAACATACGCCAGCGGACGGATGCCGTATTTGCGGTAGGTTTCAAAGATTTCCGGAGTGCCTTTTATTATCACGCCGCAGGAACCGAGTACCGGATATTTGGCAAGTTCCTGCGGTTTTGCCGGAACTGTCCAACCGAAAAAATACATCCGCCGCCAGACGGCCGGAACTTCGCGGAGTGCAGAAATATTTTTACTTTTGAGTTCAATTTTATGGTATCCGGTGGTTTCCGGTTTCCACTTGAAAAACGGTTTGCCGCTCACCGGTTTCACCGCATATTTTTTTACTTTGCCATCCGGAGAAGTTATCACAAGTTCGGCATCGCCATTCCCGGAAAATCCATCCGGGATGATGAGTTCAGACTCGATACCGAGCGTTGCCGGATAGGGGTATACGCTCAAATTCACCTTTGCCGCAGACAAGAATGAAGCCAGCAGCACCGCGGCGGATATGGTAAGAAGTTGTTTCATAAAATATTTCCTGTATTATTCATTTTGCATAGGTGATATAATCACCGGCAGGTTTGCTCGGATTGATATAAGCTTCGCCCCGGCTGTACATATAGGTGTAACCGAGATTCAAAACTTTGCCGTCGGGGAAAAGGTAATTGGCACTCTTTTTAACATGGCAATCGGTGATCTGCTTTTCGCTTCTGAAGCGATCCCAGGCGAAAACCTTATTGGGGCCGCTGGTGAAGCGGGCAGCTTTGGAATCTCCGAAAAGCAGACTGCCTTTGTTGATTTTTTCCAGTTTGGGCCATTTGGTGTAATTGGTGCCTTTGGAGTTTTTCAGCTCCTCCTTGCCGTCAAAGTATTGCAGAGAGAGATTGAATGCATAACTGCTGCGCGGATAATAATCTTTCAATTTCTGGCTGTTTTTGCTGCCGCAGTCGAGCAGCTTCTGCGGTTTGTATCTGCCGAGCATCGCTTTGTCATTGTGAAACGAAAGCGGCCACTGCTCATTGCTGTAAATCGTGAAAAGATAACCGTCATATTCATCGGCATAGGACACAAGAACGGTGTGGATCTGCCGGAGATTATTCATACAGTTGGTGCTTGCACCTCTGGCACGTGCCTGCTGCAGAGCCGGAAGCAGTAATGCCGCCAGGATGGCGATGATGGCGATCACAACCAGAAGCTCGATCAAAGTGAACACATTGATTTTTACTGACGGCGAAGATTTACTTTTACTGCTCATGGTTTTCTCCTTTTCATGATTTGGTTGCATTGCAAAAGTTACAATGTTTTTATTTTTATTTCATAAGAACCATTTTTCAGGACAAACTCTTTTTCTGCAACGTTCTTGCCGTTGACGGAAACTTTTTCACCATTCAAATCGGGCAGACGCACTTTGACCGTGGTGTTGCACGGTGCTGAAATGCGCCATATCCAGTTGCCGGCACGATACTTCCATTCGCTTGAAGCTCTGCCGTATGGGGTTTCGAGAGAACACTTCACATACTTCAACCGGCGGTCGGGGTCAGCGGCAAAGAGCAATATTTTGCCGCCGGGGGCGGATTCGTCGTAACGGATGCCGCCGACACAGGAACTCATCCACTCCGCCACCGCGCCGTAAGCATAGTGGTTGAATGAATTCATATTGACGTTGCCGAAACCATCTTTGACCGTGTAGGAGTTCCACCTTTCCCAGATGGTCGTCGCACCCTGATTTACGGAAAAGAGCCAGGATGGATACTCCTCCTGAAGCAGCAGATCGCAGGCACTTGCCGGATATCCGGCTTTGCTCAATGCCGAATTCAGCCAGCCGGTTCCGACAAAACCGGTGGAAAGTTTATTACCGTTTTCCCGGATGAGCTGTACGAGCAGTTCACCGTTTTGCCGGGTCTGCTCGCCGGAGAGCAGTTCAAACTGGAGAGCCAACACGCAGGCGGTCTGATTTTTCACGGTCAGCAGACCATCCGGACCGACGAATTTTTTGCGGAATGCAGCTTTGATTTTTTCAGAGAGTTCAGCATAATATGCCGCCTCTTTTTTCCGCTTTAAAACTGCGGCGGCGCGGGCGGTGATCCCGGAAGTTTCAGCAAAAAATGCGGTCCCGATAAGTGAAGACGGGGTCTTGAGCTGCGAAAGTGCCAGCCAGTCACCGAACATGGTGTCGGGACGGATAAGATCATTTGAGGTGTTTTTCTGATACTCCACCCACATTTTCATCGAATCGTAACACTCTTGCAAAAGAGCTTTATTACCGTAACGCTGATAGACGATCCACGGGATACGCACCGCCGCATCCGCCCACGCAGCAGCTCCCCAGTTGAAGTCAAAAAGATTCGGCACGATGCAGGGGACTGCGCCATCTTCTCTCTGGGCTTCGCGCAGATCGCGCAGATATTTACGGAAAAATGCTTCGACATTCATATTGAATGCGGCTGTCGCGGCGAAGATGTTGGCATCCCCCGTCCAACCCAGCCGTTCATCGCGCTGCGGGCAGTCGGTCGGAACTTCAAAGAAGTTGCCGCGCTGTCCCCAGCAGACATTGCGGTAAAGTTGATTGACCTTTTTGACGCCGCACTCAAAGGAACCGGTGACTTCCAGTTCCGAATGCATCACCAAAGCGGTGACTTCGATATCATCCAGTTCCGCACCGGAGTACTGAAAGCCGTTGATTTGCAGATAGCGGAAACCGTGAAAGGTGAAATACGGTTCATATTCAACGGTTTCGCTGATCGGCCCTTTGCAGGTGTAGAAGTCGGTCGCTTTGGCACTGCGGTAATTCAAATTATACAGTGTCCCGTCCGGGTTGAGCATCTCTCCGAAGTGGAACGAGTAGAGCCTGCCGGCATGACCTTTGAAACGTACCCTCATCCGTCCGGCGATATTCTGCCCGAAATCCCAGATATAGATATCTTTTTGCGGATTGAGTACTGCCACCGGTTTGAGTTCCATGATATGCCGCACCGGCAGACAGCACTTCTGCACCAGTGCCGGAGAAACTGCCGCTCTTTCACCGACAGAAACTTTGTGCCATTTGCGGTCATCGAATCCGGGCATATCCCAACCGGGCATTTCCAGCCGGGCATCGTACTCCTCGCCGTCATATATATCAGAATAGAGGATCGGACCGGTGGAGCATTTCCACTCTTTATCAGAGAGGATAAGTTCTTTTGATTTGTCGGCATATTCGATTTCCAATTGCAGCAGCAGTTCCGGATATTCGCCGTAGGTGTTGCGTACTCTGCCGCTCAAATATCCGCAGTACCAGCCGTCGCCGAGGATGGCACCGATCGCATTTCTGCCCGGTTTCAAAAGAGTTGTCACATCGTAAGAGAGATACTGGATCTGTTTCCTGAAATCGCTCCACCCGGGAACAAAGTGGTCGTCACCGGTTTTACAACCGTTTATATGTGCTTCAAACACTCCGCGTGCCGTGATGTAAAGTACCGCTTTTACCGGAGTCTGTTTCAATTCAAACTCTTTGCGGAAGTAGGGACACGGGGTGGGACACGCCGGATTTGCACCGGACATATATATCCAGCGGCTCTTCCAGTCGCGGTTGTGCAGAAGCGCGATCGTGAAATTGGCAACATCCGATACGGCAGTGCTGCCGTTGGAATCGCAAATCGAAACCTGCCAGAAAACATTCTGCCGGGATCTCAACGCTTTCCCGCCCCACCGGACAGCGACCGATTGGTCAGAATCCACCCAGCTGCTGTCCCAGAGGTCGGGAGAGGTAAGCAATTCCGGTGCAGATGCGGCGCAGATGCGGTAAGATCTCTGCATGGTTCCGGAGGGACCGGAAACTTTCCATGACAAAGCGGGAGCGGGATCACCGATGTAATTACATCCGGACAAATTGTCTGTACGCAGATCGGAAATCTGCAAGTTGCAGCCTGATATATTCTGAGTTTTTTCAAACATAAAATTCATCCTGTGATTTGAAAAACTGTTTTCAGTGTTCTATATTTAATATAAACACGATTTAATGGCAATGCAAAGAACAATATGTCCTTATTTTAGCACAAAGTGTCTTGAGATAGAAAAAATATGAAAATAAATCTGCAAACCATCCTCTCCCGTAAGGAAATGTTCAAAGGCAGCGGTCTGCCGTTGGAAATATCGATGCCCGACTACCGGGTAAAAATCGATAAATGGCACAAGCACGACGACTTTTATGAACTGGTGGTCGTCTGTTCCGGTTCTGCCTGTATCGAAACCGGCATGGGGTGTGAACCGGTACACTCCGGCAGTATCTATCTCTTTCCGGATCAGACAGTACACCGCTATACTGAAATCAAAAATTTCCGCCATTACAATATACTTTTTCACCCCTCGCTGTTGACTTTCAGCAAAGCAGAATGGATCGATTTGAAAAATCTCCCCGGCTATGCCAACTTATTCAACTTCCAGCACTCCGGTGAAGAACGCTATTCCAAGCTCAATTCGGTCGATGAATCGGTGTTGACCAAACTGGTTTCCATACTCGAAACCATCCGCAACGAAACCACATTGAGGCTGCCGGGATGGCGGGAAAACACCTACTTTGAATTTATGCGGATGCTGGTGATTTTACTGCGTTCCTGTGTGCCGGCAGATTCCAATCCGGCGCAGAATGTCTTTCAGATCGGTAAGATAATCCGCCTTATGGAAAAAGACTGCACCCGTAACTACACTCTTAAAGAGCTGGCAAAATTGGTCAATATGTCCACCAGCTGTTTCCGGCACAATTTCACCGGAATAACCGGAACTCCGCCCGGGGAATATCTGATAAATCTGCGGCTCCGCAAAGCTCTGATGCTGTTGAATTTCCCCAATTCGATCACCGAAGTCGCCCGGCTTTCGGGTTTTTCCGACAGCAACTACTTTGCCCGGATGATCCGCAAACGCACCGGATATTCGCCGCGGGATATCCAGAAAATGTATCTCACCGGAGAACTCTCCGAAGGTACACTGCTTGAGGCACTCGATAACGGCGGACAGAATTGATGATGAAGTCATACCATAAAACAACAATATAAAGGAGCGAGTATGAGCAATGATATCTGTATCCACGGATGCCGGAGAGCCGGTCTGCTGTTCTGTGACAGCGCAAAAGATGTTGTGAACTGCACCATAACCGGAACTTCCGGAGAAGTTTTCCACCCGCTCCTGCTGCGCAAAGAAACTTTGAATAACGGTATCATCCGCCACACCTTCGATGCCGGAAATCTGCAATACTGGTCGCCGGATGATCCGGTGCTTTACACCTTTGATGCCGACGGTTTCGCTCCGGAAGTTTTCGGACTCAATGAACTTAAAACCATTGGCAATACCTCGGTTTTTGTCAACGGCAAACCGTTTATTTTCCGCGGCTACATCCGGGGCATCGTCGCCCATGACCACCCCAATCTCTCCGGTAAAAGCGATTACGAAAGCTACCGCTATCACATCAGTCAGGCAAAGAAA
>JAGBZM010000075.1 GCA_017628235.1 Lentisphaeria bacterium
AGGTGGGGATAAAAGGTTCAAAACCATATATATGAACGATTTCAGGTTTCCCGGCAAAAAACAGAGATGTTATGGCGATATTCAAACCGATATCAAACATAATATAATTTCCGCTGCCGGTAAAATCATATTCCCGGTGACATAAAACTCCGCACGCACTCCAAATCACGTTTGCACAATCTCCTGATATGACCAATCCGTCATCTCCCCTTACTGTAATTTCCCGTCCGGACAACTCCAATGAGTAACCGCTGCGCTGAAATTTCCAACGTGTTTCAAGCCAAGATAATTTCCGGCGTTTAAAATCAGATTCGGGTAATATCAAGATAAATAATTTTGCCATCCGGTGAAAAAATTTTTCAATTGCCTGTTTCACTTTATCAACCTTTTTGATTGCAGATAAAAATCAAACGATATGAGGTAATGGCAAAAGTTAATGAAAAGATACCGTTGATGTGATGAAAGAGGCAGTTTGATGGTGCTGCCTGAAACGGCAACAGCTGAAAACGCTCCTTTTTCAGATCGCAACGGGAATTTTCAGGAGTTTTTGAGAACTTCTGCAATTGCCCCGATATATCATTATTCCATCATCCGGGAATGGCATATCGCTGATAAACAGTTATACTGTGATCAATGCTGTACTATACCGACTTTTTTCAAAATCAATAAAAAAGGTGCATCCCCGGCCGTATATTCCCCTGCATCTGCCGGGAAATTCAACGCAATACAAGCCGAAAATGCACCATGTAAAAACACGGCACAAATCCTCTGTACTTGCGATGAATGGACTTGTTGACAAGGTGGCAGTTTGCAAGGGCAGTCCAAAAGTTTATGTTTGAAATACTTGTTTTATTTCATAAAAGTCAACCTTATAATAAATATTTTTACTCAGAAGCAGCATAAAAAAAAGGTGCACTTCTGACTGTACACCCTTGCACACCTACCACAGCGTTCATCGCAATACAAGCCCGAAAATGCACCATGAAAACATGGCACAAATCCTCTGTACTTGCGATGAATGGGCTTATTGACAAGGTGGCAGTTTGCAAGGGCAGCCCAAAAAATTTATGCTTCAAGAGTAATTTCTAAAGAAATCACCTCTAACGTTTATATTTTATCTTATCCGGTAAAATTTCACCTCCGTTGATTTTATGAAATAACCAGTTTTTCACAACAGCGAATTGCCGTCAGCATCAATGGCAACGACCAGCGGCAGATTGTCCAATTCCAGTTTGTAGATCGCTTCCGGCCCCAGATCATCAAATGCGACCACTTCCGCCTTGACAATGGAATTGGCGATCAGGGCTCCGGCTCCACCGGTAGCCGCCAGATATACACAGCCATACTCTTTCATCGCTTCGATCACCGCTTGCGACCGGCCTCCTTTGCCGATCATCGCCCGTAAGCCGCACTCTTTAATCAACACCGGAGAGTAAGCATCCATCCGCCCGCTGGTCGTAGGACCGGCAGAACCGATCGGCCGTCCGGGGGGAGCCGGACAGGGACCGACAAAATAGATCGCCTGCCCTGCCAGATCCACCGGCAAAGTTTCTCCTGCGGCCAGCATCGCACAAAGCCTCTTGTGAGCAGCATCTCTTCCGGTATAGACCGTTCCGGAAAGAATCAACTGGTCTCCGGCATGCAACGACCGGACAGCTTCTTCTGTAAACGGAGTTTGCATAACTTTTTTCACAATATCACCTCCGCATGACGCGCCGCATGGCAATTCAGATTGACCGCCACCGGCAGACTGGCCAGATGGCAGGGATGAAATTCGATATGCACCGCCAGCGCGGTAATATCTCCGCCCAGCCCCTGCGATCCCACTCCGGAAGCGTTGATCTTCTGCAAAATTTCCGCTTCCAATTCTGCATATCGCGGATCAGACGATGCTTTACCGACCTCCCGCAGCAGAGCTTTTTTGGCCATGAATGCCGCATATTCCATCGTGCCACCGATACCGACACCAACGATCGTGGGCGGACAGGGATTGCCTCCGGCTGAAATCACCGAATTGACCACAAAATCGACCACCCCGTTTCTTCCTTCCGAAGGTTTGAGCATCTTCAATGCACTCATATTTTCCGAACCGCCGCCTTTGGGGGCAAGCACGATATGCAGCTGATCCCCCGGCACCTGCTCCAGATGGATCACCGCCGGAGTATTGTCAAAGGTGTTTTTCCGGTCAAACAGCGGATCGGCCACAATGGATTTACGCAAATAATATTTTTTATATCCATCACGCACTCCGGCATTTATTGCTTCACGCAAGGTACCGCCATCGATCATAACTTCACTGCCCATGCTGACAAAAAACACGGCGAATCCGGTATCCTGACACAGCGGCAGACGTTCTCTGGCAGCAATATCGGAATTTTGCAGATACTGTTCAAAAAAACCTTGCGCCAACACATTTTTTTCCCGTCCGGCCGCCGATTTCAAAGCCGCCAAAACATCCGGCGGCAGGTCACACGCCGCCTGACCGCACATCCGGCAGACGGCATCTTTTACAGTGTCAAAAGTTATTGTTTTCATTGGAACAATCCTAAACTGAATGGTATTGATATCAATGCCGTTGCGATGATCACGATCAGCAGTGCCGGCAACAGCCAGGGAAACTTGTCAAAGATACGGGTCGTTTTCTTTTCCGCACTCCATGAAGTGTGCCGGTTATTCCCGGCAGCATTGGCAACGGTAAATGCCTCTTCACTCAACTCCGGCAATCTTGACTTATTCTGTTTGATCTCCAACAATGCGCGCCGGACAGTTTTCCAATCCGCCGGGCGGTCCGCCGGGTTCTTGGCGAGCATGGAATCGATCAACCGCGCCATATCCAGATCCAGATCAGGATTCATCACGATCAATTTTTCCGGCGTTCCCTCCAGATGCCCCTGCAATATCTCCTCGATCGAACCGGTAAACGGAGCCTTGCCGCAAGCCAATTCATAGAACATCACCCCGAAACTGTAGATATCGCTGCGCTGATCCGGAACCAACGACTGCTGACTGATTATTTCCGGCGGCGCATAAAGCGGCGTGATCATCACTTCATCCGGATCACCGGCGGCTCCATTACTGGAACGTGCCAATCCCAGATCGCCGATCTTCAGAGTATTATCCCGCCGGGCAACCATGATATTGCCCGGTTTGATATCTCCGTGAACCATACCGTATTCGCTCCAGACATAATCCATCGCCCCGGCCAGCTGCATGGAAATATTCATCAGGAAATCTGTGGAAATCAATTCCGGATTATTCAACCTGATCGACTCCAGTGAATCCCCATCCACATACTCCATCATAAAATACTTGATCCCGCCGTCATCCCCGGCATCCAATGCCTGAATGATATTGGGGTGCGACAGTTTGGCGGCATTGGCTGCTTCGGCAAAAAGATTATCCAGAAAATCCGGATCCTCCTGCAATTCCGGAGCCATTATTTTACAGGCGACCAGACGATTGAGTTTCTGCTGTCTGGCCAGATAAACCACGCCGTTGCTGCCCCGACCCAATTCGCGGATCAATTCGCATCCGGCGATGACTCTGCCGGCAAGTCCATTTTTGGTCATTGTCACAGTGAAATCCCTTTCAATTTCTGATATAATGAAACCGCATTGCGATCAGACATCCCGGAAATATAATCCAGAATACCGAGCAACCGGCAATAAGCACTTCCCGGAGCATGAGCCAGCATTTCCGGCAGCATCGCTGATATCCGGCGGCTGCGGTAAGAAGCCGGAGTGCCGCCGCACTTTTCCCGGTCCATCTCCGACACACACGGTACAAAGATATCCAGCATACCGGTAACCAACTCAAATCCGGCCCCGACAATCTCCGCCACCGACGGATGATTGTAAATACCGGCAGTACTGCGCTTGCGGATCTGCTGCAGAATATCTTTCTGCCAGATAGTTTCAGTCAGCGGCGTCTGCCAGGAACCGGTGAGCAACTCATCGTGATGCCGGATGAATTCATCTGCCGCTGAACGGACCAGCACTCCGATCACATGGGCGCGCAGAAATTCCGCTTTGCGCCCGGGCGAATGGAGCGTACGGACATAGGAAGCGGCAGATTCCGAATCGATTATCGCCAGAAACTTCTCCTCCAATTCCGCATATTCGATCAATCCCTGACGCAGAGCATCCTCAAAATCCACCGTCAGATAGGCTATATCATCTGCCGCTTCCAACAGGAAACTCAATGGATGGCGCACCCAGCTGTGTTCATCATGTTTCAACAATCCGCAATACTCCGCCACTTCGGCAAAATATTTCTGTTCCTGCAGAAAAAATCCACACTTTTTCAGTCCGCTTTGCGAAGAACCCGGATATTTGGCAAACGCTCCCAAAGTCGCACAGGTCAACTGCATCCCGCCGGGACGGTCGGGCATTTCCAGACGCGATAAGATCCGGAATCCCTGGGCGTTTCCGTCATAATTGCGGAAATCATCCCTTTCCGCCTCATTCATCTCATCGCAGACCTCCCGGCCGACCGGAGAATTTTCAAACCAGTAACGGATTGCCTCCTCTCCGGCGTGTCTCAGCGGTGGATTGCCGATGTCATGCGCCAGAGCTGCCGCCGCCACCGCCGCCCCGATATCACTGGGGTGAATGCCGTCAGTATCCGCCTGACTGCAGATAAAAACTCCGGCAGCTGTACCCAGACTGCGGGCGATACTGCTGGTTTCCATACTGTGAGTCAGCCGGGTATGGATATCCGTCGTACCCGACAGAGGGAACACCTGAGTTTTATCCTGCAGGCGGCGGAAACTGCCGCTGAATACGATCCGGTCAAAATCCCGCTGAAAAGGGGATCTGTCCGGGGTTATTTTCCCCGGAATATCGGTTCCCAGCCGGTGCGGGGATAAGAGTTGTTTCCAATTCATCCTGTCCATCGAATCTTTCTCCACTTTTTCATGTTGGATAATATAATCATCCATCCCGGAATTTACAAGGGGATGTTTGCAAAAATTTCCCGTCAATGCTATATTATCAAAGCGACACCAACAGTGTTACAGGAGAGTATTCATGTCCGCATCGACAGTACATACAAGCTGGAAACAGAATCTTTTTTTTATCTGGCTGTCCCAATTCCTCTCTCTGGCCGGCTTCAGCAGCTGCATGCCATTTAT
>JAGBZM010000006.1 GCA_017628235.1 Lentisphaeria bacterium
CTGCGAACAGCAAAAAAGATCCCGCTACAGCCAAACGTCTGGCGAAACGGGTAAAAAATCCCCACCGCCGTCAACTGGTGTTGATGACGATCCAAAAACCGGCAGAGATCATTGCCGGTGCCGAAAAGATTGATTTTATGACCTACCCGGAAGAGCTTCGGGGAGAGGTATTCGCCAGACGTGGAAGTGCTTATTACAAGCTGAAACAGTATGACAAGGCACTGGCGGATTTCGACAAGTCATTAGCTGCGCCGGGTACCAATTCCCAATCCGGCTGGGCGGCAAGATATGCCGGTTGGATCTGCAGTAAGCAGAATAAACCGGAACAGGCGGAAAAGTACTTCCGTAAAGCCCTGACTATTTCCAGTGCCAATTTTGCCTGGAGAAATGAATCAGTTATCGAATTGAGTACTCTGCTGATCGGGCAGAAACGTTCTGCCGAAGCCTGCAGTTTGTTTGAAGCAATAAAGGCTCTCAAAGTAATGCGCGGATACTGGGCGATCAGGTTGAATACCGCTTATGCGGAAGCCCTCATCAGCGCAGACAAAAAGCTTGAAGCACTGAAAGTTCTGGATCATCTGTTGCAAATGGTTCCGGAAAAGGATAAAGCAAAAATCAAAAAACAGATAGATACACTGTCACAGGATATGCTGTGACAGATCATACTGCCGAAATGAAAAAAATCAACGACACATCTTCCGGAACCGGCTTCATGCCGGAACCTATAAAAGAGGCACGGTGGAAACGACCATTGTGTCCATATCTGATGACCGGCAACCACCGCATATTGATGCATCAGGATGCCTTCCTTATCCCGCAATCTTTCCAATGGCCATCTCCCGGCGCTCCGGAACGGATCGGGAAACGCAATCTGTGTGACGAATGGCCCTACTGGCGCGAAATGCCGCAAGCGGAAATTGCGTTACAGATGCCCGGATTTGAGTATGAAGACGCTCATATTGAAACTCTGGATTCGGCGACAGATGTTGCGGTCGGTTATCTGCCGGATTCAAATGTTCTGCGCGGCTTCTACCGTCTGCCCGGCGGCATGGAACTTGCCGAAACTTTACTGGTCCACTCCGATTCAGATTGCTGGGTGCGCCACTACCATATCCGGGGAAACGGCCGCTGGTTTTTCCGTGGTGAATTTTTTGATCAAATGGTTCCGGGACATGCGCAAAGCCATCTGGGAGATGCCGGATACCGGGGATTTCTTTCCGCCCGTCCCTCCGGAGTATTTGTTCTGCATTCCGACCGCCCCCTTTCGCGGAACGGACGCGAATATTCTCTGGCTGTAAATGGTGAAATCGAAGTCACACTCTATTTCTCGGTCGGCAAAGATCTGGCAGAAGCAGTTGCAATATCTGAAGCTCAACGCAAAAACGGTTTTGACCAAATGCTGGCGGAAACTCTGGAAAAAGACCGTACCGCGCTTCGCAGAGCCGGAACCCCGGTGGCGCAACACCCGTTTATTGTAAAAAACTATAAACGCTGGCTGCTTTCAAACTCTCTTTTGATTGGAGAAAACGGTTTCAGTATCAGCGGAGTGAGACCATTCTGGGGATTCGCCTGGCCGCGGGACTGCAGTCAGCAGGCATTGGGTTTCGCCGCCGCTGGATTTCTGGAAGAAGCGGAAAAGATAATGAGCCATTTACTGGCGATCGCTCCATCTTCCGGAGTCTACGAGGCACGCTACCAGTATGATGCCGTTCCCATGCTGCTGGATAACCGTCCGCCGCAGGGAGATCATGCCGGATTCATCTGTAAGGTTTGTGCGATGATCGCGGAAATGGATCCGGATGATTCATGGATCAACTCGGTTGCACCGCAGCTTTTTCAATTGGCGGATCATCTGGTAAAACGCCGCAACCCGGAAAGCGGGCTGCCGCTGCCTGCCGCAGATCACCGGGAAACTGTGGTCGCTGAATCGTTGAGCAATGCTCTTGCTTCAGCAGCAGGTCTTCTGGGGGCGGCTTCGATCGCAGAAAAATTCATGTGTAATGAGTTGGC
>JAGBZM010000076.1 GCA_017628235.1 Lentisphaeria bacterium
ATTCATGCCGTTCTTGGCCAGCACCGCCGCCAACGCTCCAATAAGTACGGAGTTGGCAAATTTGGAATTGCCCAACTGATTTCCGGCAATATCCAGCGCATCGATGCCGTAGGTTTTCATCGTTGCCGGCAGCTGAGGCAATTTCACCGCAGTGTGGTCGTAGATGAGAATGCCGTTTTCACGCAATTCACCGATATATTTGTCAAAGGCCGCCTGCGTCATGGCGATCAGCAGATTGCCGCCCCGGTCGATGATCGGTGAGGGGATCGCTTTGCGGCTGACCGTTACGGCGCAGCATGCCGCACCGCCGCGCTGTTCCGGACCGTAGGAGGGCATCCAGCTGACGTTGAAGTTACGCAGACGCGCCATGTTGGCCAGCATCACACCCAGACTCAAAACGCCCTGACCGCCGAATCCGCCGATCTTGACCCGCAGTTCCTGATCGAAAAATTCCGAACTGTTGCGGAAGTCGGCTGATACCGCATTTTCGTTTTTCTGCGGGAAAAGTATCTCGCGGACCGATTCTTCATCCCGGATCACCGGCGGCGGAAGTTTGCCTTCCGGAAGTTCAGCCGTCTTGTCACGCAAACAACCCAGCGGGAAGTAATCCAGCATCTGCTTTTCAATAAATTCATTGACCTGATCCGCACTCATTTTTAAATTGATCGGACAGGGGGCAACCACTTCGATCAGGGAGAAGCCCTTGCGCTCTTTCAGGTTCTGGATACCTTTATAGACAGCTTTTTTTGCTGCCGCCACCCGGCCCGGAGTGGTCAGAGCCACGCGCTCAATGTAGACCGGAGCCGTCAGAGAATTGACGATCTCACACACCGGAGTGGGATATCCCTCGGTTTCCGGATTGCGGCCATACGGGCTGGTGGTGGTTTTCTGCCCCGGCAATGTGGTCGGCGCCATCTGGCCGCCGGTCATGCCGTAGTTGGAGTTGTTGACGAAAAAGACCGTCATTTTCTCACCGCGATTGGCTGCCTGCAGAAATTCATTGAAGCCGATCGCTGCGAGATCGCCGTCACCCTGATAGCTGATGACATAAGATTCCGGATTGGCGCGGCCGGCACCGGTTCCGACGGCGGGAGCCCGGCCGTGCGGCACTGAAATGCTGCCGACATTGAAGTAATAGTAGGCGAAAACCGCACAACCAACCGGCGCGATCAGCGTGGTGTTTTCCTGAATGCCGTAATGTTCTATCGCTTCAGCAACCAGTTTGTGCAGAATGCCGTGACCGCATCCCGGGCAGTAATGCATATTCTTTTTGATCGGTCCGGGACGACGGTGGAATGTATCAAAAAATACTTTTGAACGGCCGAATTTGACTTTCTCGCTCATTATTTGACCTCCTTCAACATATTCCGCGCCGCGTCGCAAACATCAGCGACGGTGAGCAGATTGCCGCCCATGCGGTTGCAGAGTTTGACCGGGCGTTTGCATTCGATGGTAAGCCGGACATCTTCGATCATCTGACCGGCACTGTGTTCGCAGCAGAGGAAACCTTTGACATGTTCCGCTGCTTTTTTCAAGCTGTCCTGCGGGAAGGGGAAGACCATTTTGGGACGGATCAAACCGACTTTCAAACCCTCCTGACGGAGAATTTCCACCGCCCCCTGCGCCACGCGGGAACTGATACCGTAGGCTACGATCGCCAGTTCGGCATCATCGACGGCGATCTCCTCGACCTGCTGTTCCGTTTTCTGGATCAGTGCGTATTTTTCCTGCAGGCGGTGGTTGAGTGCTTCCAGATCGTTGTACTCCATATATATACTGGAAATGATATTGGCTTCGCCGTTTACCCGGCGGCCCATTTTCCATTCCGGATCATAATCATATTTCACCGGTTCGGGCAATTCCAGACTTTCCATCATCTGTCCGATGACTCCGTCGGTCAGTACATACGCCGGCATCCGGTATTTTTCCGCCATCGGAAACGCGGCGTAAACCATGTCGCACATCTCCTGAACCGAATTCGGAGTGAATACCAGACAACGGTAACTGCCGTGACCGCCGCCTTTGACCACCTGAAAATAGTCAGACTGTTCCGGACCGATATTTCCCAGTCCCGGACCGCCGCGCATCACGTCAACGATCACTGCCGGCATCTCATACGCCGCCAGATAACTCATGCCTTCCTGCTTCAAACTGATTCCCAGACCGCTGCTGGCGGTCATGGTACGCCGTCCTGCTGCCGCGCAGCCGATAACCATATTGATCGCACCGATCTCCGATTCCGCCTGAACGAATGTCCGGTTCAGTTTCGGGAAAAGCAGTGCCGCCGCCTGGGCGATTTCACTGGCCGGGGTGATCGGATAACCGAAATAGCAGTCACAGCCGGCAAGCAGTGCGCCGTAGACCGCTGCTTCATTGCCTTTGAGCAAAAGTCGTTTGTTGTAGGCCATTTGCTTTATTCCTCCTCGTAGATGGTAATTGCGCCGGGTTCCGGACACTGATAGAAGCATGAGCCGCAGCCGATGCAATTACCGGGATTTTCCACCATTACCGCGAAATATCCCTGAATATTCAACTCTTTACCGCGAATAATAAGTTTTTTCGGACAGACCGCCAAACAACGATAGCAACCTTTGCACTCGTCGGCAGCGATTTCGATCCTGAATTTTTTTGCCGCCATAACCTTACCTCCATGATTTTACGGAAATTTCCACTTTTCCAAATCATTTAATATATCCCATATATACAATTTTTTCAAGAGCATCGTAAAAAAAACGTATTTTTTATAAAAAGACGCTTGACAAATGTCACTCGATGGATTATTTTATATGCTGTACACGGCGGCGTGGTAGCCAAGAGGTTAGGCGGCGGTCTGCAAAATCGCTCAGATCGGTTCGATTCCGATCCACGCCTCCATTTTTTTGTCCTGATTTCCCGGAATACTGCAAATTTCTTTATTTTCCCGTTACTGCCGGATTTTTTAATCAGCCGCAAAGTCTTTTTTTATTAATCGTTAAAATGTGCTATTAAACGATACAAATGTCACCTCGCAGATAATTGTAAAAGCTTTCTTTCCTGCTATATTATGACTCATCGCAGCGGAAATGGAACAATATTTATTCAGGAAAGGAAAGAAAAATGCATAACCTGCGGCGTACCATTATTACCGGAACTGAACGTAACTTTTTGAAAATGCAGCCGATTCGTATTCAGCCGATTCTGGCGCGGGAGGGGAAACCCAGCGTCGACATCGCTGAAGCATCCCGGATCATCGGTGAAGCAGCTGTATTCAATGACCTGATCTGTATCCGGGATAAGAAACACTGGGAACAGGTGATATCCACACTGCCGGATGATGTGGATGCGATCATGCCGATCAGCAGTCCATGCTATCCTACCGAAATTTGGAACGAATCTCCGGAAGTGTTGGCCCGGCGGGGGCTGCCGGTGATCTTCTGGCCGTTGATCCGCTTCGACGAACCGGATTTCTGGAAGTGGTCGGCCACTGATATGCTGCGGGCTCTCGGCGTGACGGTGTATCTGGTGAATAACTGCCATGAAGGGGTGACTTTGATCAAAGCTATGGCGGTGAAAAAATTTCTGGCTTCAAGCCGGATGGTGGTTTTCGGGAAGCAGAACTTCCCCTGGAATGTCCATGCTGCCGGTAAATTCATTCGGGAGAGTTTCGGTACGGAATTGATCGTTAAGCCGCTGGAGGCATTTCGTAAAGCCGGAGAAAATTTCACGGAAAAAGAGTTGCTGGCATTCTGGGAGCAGCACTCTGCCCGTTACCTTGATCAGGTACCTGACCGCCGGGAACTGCTGACTGCTTTGCGGACTTATTTCGGCATCCGGGCGATCCTCGATGCGGAAAAAGCCTGCGGTTTTGGAGTAAACTGTTACGGAGAATTGATTATCGAAGGCAGCCGCGATGTGCCGTGTCTGGCGCAGTGTCTGGCCCGCGAAGAAGGATTTATTGCGGCCTGTGACGGAGATTTCTGCGCGATGCTCAATATGGCGATGGTCACTTTTCTGCTCGATGCGCCGTGTATGATGTCCAATCTTTATCCGCTGAATTACATCGGAGCATTGACCGAACACTTCGGAGATCCGCTGGCGGCGAAGCCGGAATATGCCGTATACGGCAGAAATCTGGCCCGGCTCGCCCATTGCGGATATGTCGGGGTGGTCTCTCCTGAAATGGTTCCCGGCGGCCGGGCGCGGTTGAGCGATTGGGGAGGAACTTATGAACTCAAGCGCGACGGGAAAGGCTGCGGCGTGGACAGCGATCTGGCCGGAAAACAGGAATTTACCGGTATGGAACTCCATTTCAACGGCAAAGATATGGTGTTGGTTCACGGAGAAATTCTCGAAAGCACCCGCCATGCCGGGATGCCGCATTGTGAATCAAGTGCGCTTTTGCGCTTTGACGATCTGGACTTTTTTGTCAGACATGTTTCCCGTGAACATATTGTGGTCACTTATGGAGACCGCCGCCGGGAGTTGGAAATTCTGGCTCAGGTGCTGGGGGTGAATATTCATAATTGATGAGCGTGCCGGTGCGGAGCTGTTCGCGGAATTCACCGGGAGAGAGACCGAATTTTTTACGGAATATCCGGCTGAAGTAGTTGGCATCCGGAAACCCGGAGCGTCCGGCTGCTTCTCCGATATTGAGATAGGGGTTGGAGAGCAGTTCTTTTGCATATTCAAGCCGCAGAGAGTTGATATAAGCGGTAATACCGCAGGCGAATTGTTTATGAAAGAGCGCATTGAGATGGGATCGGCTGAGCCCGGCATGACGGGCGATCGTGTCTGCACTGTACGGATACATGAATCGGGTGCGGATGACCTTGACTGCCCGGAGCAGTGCCGGGTGAAACGGAGTGTCATTTTGACTGAAAAAGGTGGTCAATCGCTGCCAGAGAGCTTTGAAAAAGTATTCTTTGTAAGATCGGTCGTTTTTTCCCGGGAAAGCTGCGGCAACTGATCGAACCATTGCATCAGCAGCGGGTCACTGCCGGTATGGATCAGCATCGGCAGTGGAACATTGATCCCGGAAACGAGGACAAAGACATTGGCTCCATCCACGACAGCTCCCTGATCGTGTTCCACTCCGGACGGAAAGATAAATACATCACCGCGTTCTCCGCAGAGGGTCCGATTGCCGGTCAGCTGCGCCGTAAAGAATCCTTTTTTGACCAGCACCAGTTCCAGCCGGTCATGGGTATGCATCGGGATTTTTTTATCCGAAACTCCGAAGGCGCTGTAAAAATCGATCGTCGGATCAGTTTTGCCGTCAATACCCATAAAATATGTAAATACCCTGATTGAAAATGTTGATGAATTATGATCATCTTACCGTAGATGAAAAATCAACTGCCGGTTGACAAATTGCAATGTATGCGATATATTTCCGCATGCTGCATTAAACATCGCGGGAAAAATATTACAACAAATGAAACAATAACCATAATTTAACACTTTAAAATATTTTTTTCAAGCAGCACTTGAAGGAGAGAACCATGAAAATCGAATTTATTATCAACTGGGGATATCAGATGGTTTATTCCCGGCGATTGTACCATCCGGTTTACCGGTGGGACGGGGAATTGACCGCTTCGGACCCGGAAGCATCCATGCAGCTGGAACTGCTGGATTATCCCTTTGTCTGGTGTGGTGTCTGTTATACTCCGGAAAGAACCGCACTTGCCGGTAACTCCTGGCGTGATGTGGTTACCCGGCGGGGGATCGGCGGATTGCAGGTTACTGCCGAATGCTCCGGAGATACCGTATTCACTCTGAAAAACCGTTACGGTGAATTCCGTTTTTCGGTGAACGATATATCCGGCAGCCGGCGGGTGACGTTCCCGGTGGGCGGTAAGTACGGGTTCTGTGTGATAACGGTCAATCAGAAGGACCGTTACTGGTTCCGGGATGATAAACTTTTGCCGGGGATGGTGCAGCTGCTGCCGGCGGATACGCCGTTGCCGGTCAGTGACCGCCGGAGAATGATCACGGCGGTACTGCCGCCGGAAAAGGTGATTGAGCTGCCGTGTGATACCGGGGAATTCGCCGGAGATGCTTTTTTCACACTTCACTTGCAATGTATGCTGCTCAAGCCGAAAGATCCCGTCGGATTGCCGCCGGAAAATTATCTGGAAACCAAAAAAATCTTTGACCGTTATCTTTCCGATCGGGTGCAGAAGGATTTTATCGGAGAGGAAGCATTGATCCGCATTGAATTGGACAATGGACAACGATTGGAGAAAAAGCATTTTTTCCGGTTCCACGACTTTGAAATACAGTTATTGGAGGACGTGTGGTTTCAAGTTCCGCTGACGTCCCGTATCCGCCGGATCATGGTTTCTCAGTATTCCGGTTATTACAATCTGCATATTGCCCGGATCACTGCCCGCACACGACCGGTGCGGCATCTGGAAACCGGTTTGCCCGCCTGGGGAATCACCGGAGAAATGGTGCATGGCAGGATCTATGCATCACATCCGGTCAGCGTGGTAGTTTCCGGCGGCCGGGAACCGGTCCGGCTCTCTCTGGTTCCTGGGTGGAACCCGTTGTATCTGATTTGCGGCGAACCGGCGGTAAAGCCGGAATTTACCATCAGTGACGGCCGGGAATGCTGCCGGGCGGAGATGGAGGCGGTCTATGCTTTGTCTCCGGAGACTCCGGAAGTTATGGTCGGCTGCGATTTTACCACTGTGCCGCATGATGACAACGGAGATATGGATCAACTGCTGGAATATATCTCCCGCACCCGTCTGGGCAATACGGTGGTTTTCCGCAATTTCCGTCCTTATCCGTCGGCTCCGGATGTGGATGACCGGCTGTTGAAGAGATGGGGGGAATACTGTGCCGCCCACCGGATATTCGTACAGAGCGTCAATTGCCATGCTTCCGGGGCGTTGGCAGCGGCGGCCGGGAAGTATATGCATAATGGCGGATGGCATGAGTTTGCCGGGACGGTCTATGCCGGAGAACCTGACCCGGAGAATCCGGCAGCGGATATGAAAGATGCCTGTCACCGATTTATCGACTATGTCCGCCGGGATGTGGAAGGCCATAAACAAAGTTCATTCCGCTACGGTTACGGGGATGCCGGCGGTGGTGCGCGTTATCTTTTTCAGGCCGGACTCGAATATATCCGGGCGGAAACAATGGTGCCGCATACCCAGCAGCTCTGTTCTCTGGTGCGCCCGGCCAGCCGGATCTACGGGCAAGGAGATTGGGGGGTGCATATCGCGGTACAGCATTCAGTTCAGCCGTATATTCCGGAATGGCACTTCGGACAATATTTTCTTTCGCTCTATATGGCATGGGCGATGGGGGCGGCCAATTTATACGAAGAGGACAGTTTATTTATCACCTTTAAAGAGGAGCAGCAGTCATGGGATGATCAATTGCCCAAGGTCAAGCGGCAGATGACCCGGGATTTTTACCGTTTTGCCGCCACCCATCCGCGCCGGGGAGAACTGCAGATCAATATTGCTTCTCTTGAAGGGCGTTACGAAGCTCCTTTCAACGGTTTCATCTGCGGCAGTGAACAGGACCCGTCTTACAGTGTCTGGGGCGGTCACGGCGGCACCGGTAAAGAGTGGGGACACTTGCAGCCGGAAAAGAAACATCATCTGCTGGATGTATTGATGCCGGGGGCCAGTGTCCATCCGCTGCGTCAGCAGGAGGATAAAAGACGTTTCTATTTTTCCGGTACACCGTACGGTGACTTTGATCAGCTGCCGGTGGAAGCTCCGGCGGAGATATTGGCCGGTTACAAGCTGCTGTTGAATCTCGGCTGGCATACTGCCAACGAGGACGATCAGCAGAAAATCGCTGCATATGTGGCCGGCGGCGGAGTCTATTTCGCCGGGATCACGGAATATTCCTGTCATACCGGTCGGGAATTTTTGCTGGATATGGCGGATTTGAAGCTTTACCGCAGTGGGGAGTGGGCAGATTTTGCCGGGATCCGGGTCAAGGGACGCGGAGAACGCTTTTCCGGCAGCTATGACGGTATTGCCGGGGATGGATCATTATCGCGGACATACAGTTTTCATCCCGGCGAAGACGGGGAATGTTTTCTGGCGGATATCGAATTGTGCGGAGCTGAAGTTGTCGTCTGCGACAAAGTTACGAAAAAACCGCTGATCGTCAGGCACCGTTACGGCAGGGGAATGGTTTACACATTGTGCGCCTGGGCCTACCCCGGACATGATGCTCTGGCGGAGTTGATGGCAGTTTGGCTGCGGCATCTTTGCGATCAATTCAAAGGCGACATTTCGGTGCGCGATGAGAGCCGGGAGGTATTCTGGAATGTCAGAAACGCTGATAACTGCCGGATATTGACCATGCTCAATACTGACTGGACCAGCCGGGGCAATGTCAAGGCGGTGACGGTGGATGCTCCCGGATTGTCATTCGGAGTTGATAGCCGGGAAGGAATGGTCAAAATCATCTGGTTCACCGGAGATAAAGCCATTGAGACCGACGGTGACGTGCATCTGGAAATTGCAGCAGATGGCGGAATTACCGCACACGGCGCGCAGGATTGTTGTCTGTATATACATGAAAAAAGCGGCCGCAGGATACTGCCGCTGCATTTTACCGGAAGTACAGTGCAGAAACTCTGCTGCTGAACCGGGAATGAAAACATTGAGGGCCGCTGTCAAACATCAGATTTGGCAGCGGCCCTGTTGATTGTCAGGATAACCGGCGGTGATTTTCCACGATCGTTACTGCCAGGTGACAGCTCAGACGGAAACACCACTTCAACGCTTCGCAGAGCAGCAGCAGCGGGTCACATCCGACCAGCGCATCAGCTTGAGTTTCGGTGAAGTTCAGATAGTTGGAGGCGCAGAGGAAAGGAAACTGCGAAGTTTTGAATTCCGCAGTTACCGCATCATCCGCATAAAGCGGTATCCGGCCGTCAAACATTCCGGTCATATCAAAAAGCTGTTCCTTGTGATTGAACATATTGGTCACAGCTTCGGCGGCTTTGGCGAAAACGAAAGTGAAAAGTGAACTTACCTCATCCGGGGCAAGAGCTTCACCGTGAGTTTTCATATGTCTGTCCATCTCCTGGATCATCTGCACGATCAATTTTTTCTCCGCTTCGGCCAATTCATTGGACACTGCTACCGGAGAATTGAGCAGCTCCAGTTCCCGGGCGGTTTCAATTATGCATCTGGCGGCGGCCTGTGCTTGAACGGATGTTACAAAGTTGTTCATGAATTCCCCCCTGATACCCGAATCAGCTGAGCATTTCCGACATGAAGCTGAAAGTTATATCATCTTTGTCCGGCAAGCGTTCATGGCCGAAGTCCGGATAAAGGATATAATCTTTTTCTGCGGTGATCGCATTGAATGCGGCAAACTGGGTCGAGGGCGGACAGGTGGTATCCATCATCCCCGTGAACATCAGGGTTTTCGCTTTGATCCGGGAGGCAAGATGGTGGACATCGATATAGCCGAGTCTGGTGAAAGTTTCTTCCTGCCGTTCGTGGCGGGGATCAAACCAGCGGAAATACTCTTTCAATTCCAGATAAGCACCCACCGCCAGATCCATTTCCCAGACACGCAGATAGTCGGAAAGGAAAGGATATACCGGTACGATCCGGTTCACTTCCGGAACCAGTGAGGCGCAGGCAAGGGTCAAACCGCCGCCCTGGGAACCGCCGGTAACCCCGACTCTGGTACGGTCGACATCAGGCATATCCATGACGATCCGGGTAAGTTGGGCGGTGTCCAGCATGATATGACGGAAAAGCAGATCATCCGGCGAATCATTATCCAGACCGCGAATGAATTGTCCGTGATAGGTATTGAACTTATGACCGCCGGTATCTTCAGATTTGCCACCCTGACCGCGACAATCCATGAATGCAATGACAAATCCGGCGGCGGCGTAGGGAACCAGCCCCATCCAATCCGGGGAACATCCGGAATAACCGTGAAACATGATCATTGCCGGAGCCGGAGCATTCAGATTTGCCGGTTTCATAAATTTTGCATGGACACGGGCGTTACGGACACCGGTGAAATAGAGTTCGTAACACTCCACCCCGGGGTATTTGAATTCTGCCGGGCGCAATTCCAGCTGCGGATCAACACTTCTCATTTCCGCCAGAGCCCGTTCCCAATAGGCATCGAAGTCGGCCGGCCGGGGATTCCGTCCGGTATATTTCAACAACTCTTCAATCGGTTTATCGACTAACATAACTGCAATCCTTTCTGCTGTTAAAAAAATACGAAAAACAAGCCGATGGCCAAAAAAACAGTTCCCACCAGAATTATGGCGGATTTCCACCAGCGTGAATACCGTTCAGGGTGCCAGCTGCCCGGGGCACTGGGCCGTCCGGCCAGCCGGTTGAATCCCCCGGTATGGACATAATTGGCAAGCCCCTGATTTTTGACGGCCATAGTTTACTCCACCGGTATGAAAGATTCCTGCCCGCTGAATGAAGCGATCGTTTCGGTAAGCAGATCGATCGCCGCTTCCGCATCGCGCAGATCGCACATTTCCACCTGACTGTGCATATAGCGGTTGGGGATGCTGAAAAGAGCCGTCGCGGTTCCGCCTCCGGCCAACTGGATGGCGGCGGTATCCGTACCGCCGGTAGCCCGGTGGGCCACTGATTCCTGATAGGGGATCTTGTGTTCTCTGGCCGTTTTGCGGATGATCCGGCCCAGCACGATATTATTGTCGCAACTGTGACTTAATGCCGGTCCTTTGCCCAGAGTGATATCGCCGTACTGTTTTTTGGGGATATCCGGCAGATCGGTGGCGAAGCCGACATCGATTCCGAAGCCGATGTGCGGATCAATGGCGAAACTTCCGGCGGTCGCACCGCGCAGGCCGACCTCTTCCTGAACGGTTCCGACGCCGTAAACGGCGACATTGAGTTTGCGTTTGGCCAGACGGCGCATGGTTTCCGCGACGATGAAAGCGCCGATTTTGTCATCGGTTCCTTTGGAGATAAAACGGTTTTTATTGAGCATCCGGAAATTTTCCCGCATGACCACCGGATCACCGACGGAAACGAGTTTTTCGGCTTCTTTGCGGCTGGCGGCACCGATATCGATCCACATATCCTTGAGATCAAGAGCTTTTTCCCGTTCTGCCGGAGTGAGCAGATGGATCGGTTTTTTGCCGATGACACCGGGAATTCTGCCATTGGCAGTGAGAATATCGACTTCGCTGGATGGAACATTGAGTTTGTCGATCCCGCCATTGGCGCGGAAGTAAAGCAGGCCTTCATCGGAGATATAGACGATCTGGAATCCGATCTCATCGTAGTGTCCGGCGAGCATCACCCGCACCGGGGCATCGGGGTTGAGGACGGCGATGGTATTACCCATGACATCGCATTTTACTTCGCAATGCTCTTTCAGATAATCACGGAAGATCACTGCGGCTTCGGATTCATAACCGGTGGGGCTGGCGGAACGCATGAGCTGTTCCAGAAACTTCATACTGGTCTTGTTGAACATAGTAAAATCTCCTGAAAAAAGTTCGTTGTTTAATATGTCATCGTAATAGAGTTTTTTCAAGTGCGGGAAATTGCAAAAAACGTTTTTTGGTGCTATATTATGTGACAATCTTCGCAGACAAACGAGTGAATCCCGTGAGAATCGGGAGCTGTCGCGCAACTGTGATGCCTACGGGCAGAGCCAGATTCCTCGCTGCGGTACAAAGTGCGCGTAACATGAAAGGATTAAACCAATGCACAACTGTACACTTTTAAAGGAGAAGTTCACTCTTATTGAACTTCTGGTCGTGATCGCCATCATCGCCATATTGGCGGCAATTCTGCTTCCGGCTTTGAATCAGGCCCGTGAGCGCGGGCGGAGTACTTCATGTTTGAGCAATATCCGGCAGCTGGGGGTGGCAAATCTGCTTTATGCTGAAAGTAATGCCGACTATTTTATTTTTGATTGTGATCCGGTACGGAAAATTTACTGGTGTGGAAAATATGTCGGCGCTTGGGGAGATATTACCAATGCCGGCGGTTTGAATGACTATATGAGTAATGATGAAAATGTCAGGGCCTGTCCGTCAATGATTACCAATAAAGAAAGCGGCGTCGGCAATAATGGTACCGGTGGGTATGGTTATTCCAGTTGCGTAGGCGGTTGGAATGGTTTGCGGTATCCGGAAGAGAATTGGCCGGCAAAATTATCACAATTCAAACAGCCGTCACAGACGATCATGTTTTCCGATGCGGCACTTTTTCAAAGCGGTCAATATACAGAAAATATCAATATTGAACCTCCGGATGGAGGATGGTTTTACGGGTATGAATGGATGCCTGATCCGGCAATGCATTTCCGGCATAATGGTTTTATCAATGTTGCATGGTCAGACGGACATGCGACTTCTGAAGGACCTTTGTCCCTGGTCAATGGTGACAGCGGAAAAACCAATCGTGGCTGGTTCGGAGGGGAAAATGTTGAGGATGTAATGAAATATTGGCTGGTTGGTACAAGGTGAAATCAGATGCTTAAAATATTACAGATAATTTTTTGCTTATTGTTGCCGTTGTTTATCAATGCGGCGGAGAGGGTAGTTTCTCTTTCCCCGGCCGTGACGGAATTGGTCATTTTTGCCGGAGGCAGAGCGCAGTTGTGTGCCAGAAGCAGTGCCTGCACCATGCCGGAGGTAAAGCATTTGCCCATTGCCGGGGACTTGGGCAAGCCGTTTCCCGAAGCGGTGCTGCGTCACCGGGCTGCTCTGATTATCAGTGATATCGTCCATCCGCAGGCCAATTGGCAGGTTTTGCAGCGGTGCGGAATCAAAATAGAACTTTTGAACAACCGTTCCATTGATGATCTGCCGCGCAATGTACGGCGGATCGGAAAACTGCTGGCTCTGCCCGGCAGTGAAGCTGCCGCTGCCGGACTATCCGGGCAGATCGCTGAATTGAAACGCCGCCGTCCGTCGCGTTTACGTCCGGCAGTGGTTCTTTTCGGGGTATCACCATTGATCAGCTGCGGCGATGATACATTTATCGCCGCCGCACTGGATTTGGCCGGAGTGGAAAATCTGGCAGCTCCGGCCGGGAAAAAATATTTCGTTCTGACTCCGGAATTTTTATGTACTGTCCGTCCGGAACTGCTGATCTTCATCGGAGTGACCGGAGCGCAGGCGGAAAAGATGCTGGAAAAGTCCAGTTTCCGCCATTTGCGCCGCTGCCGCCGGATATTTCTTGCACCGGATATTTGGGGCAGATTGACTCCGGGGATGATCCCGGCGGTCGCTGAATTGCAAAGACAACTGGCCGCCGAATGATATCATTTCCCCAGTTCGCGGATAAGTTCCCGCAAAAATCCGTCGAAAACTTTTACCGAAGCAATCTCCAGTTTTTCGTACGGGGTATGGTAATCGGTATGATCCGGACCGCATGAGATGATCTCCAATTCCGGATTCTTGACCGAAAACCAACCGGATTCCAAACCGGCGTGGATGGCATACGCTTCACCGCCCCGTCCGGATTTTTCCGCACATTTCATTGCAATTTTCAGAAGTTCCGAATCCTTTTTCGGCGGAGTGGCCGGATAGATGTCTCCGATTTCGCAACAGGCATTGAAAAGTTCAAAATGGGTTCTGATCGCGGCACAGATATCATCACGGCAACCATCGTCCAGACTGCGCTGACTGGTTTTTATGATCACCTCCTGCGCGGTGGTGCGGATGGTGGCCAGATTGCTGCTGGTTTTTACGATCTGCAGCTCTTCATCAAAGCCCAATGGACCATCCGGCACCAGCATCATCGCATTGAGCAGTTCCTGCTGAAACATTTTCTCCCAGACCATTTGCGGCATTTCCGCCGGAACGACCGCAATGCTCAGCCCGGCAGCCGCCGGCAGCTCCTTTTTCAAAAGCAGGGCAAAAGCATCGGCTGATTTCTGCAGTTTGTCGATCGGGCCGGCAAATATTCCGGTTGCCTGTACTGAATCAGGGATCGCATTGTCGGCAGTTCCGCCATCAATGGCCGAAAGGTAGAGATCCGGTTGCTGACCGGCAAATTCCGCAATGAATTTCAGGGCGTTGCCCCGGTTTTCATGGATACAGCATCCGGAGTGGCCGCCGGGCAGACCGGAAACAGTGATTTTTACTGGATTGCCGGAAACTGCGGGAGAAAATACACTTTTAAAAATGAATTTCTGCCGTGCTCCTCCAGCACAACCGATACAGAAACCCTTGCCGCCGGTATCAAGATTTATCATATATTTTTTCTGCAGATGTTCCGGAGCCAGATTGCGCGCGCCGGACATCCCGGCCTCTTCATCGGTCGTGAGAATAACGGTCAATTCGCCGCACCGGAAATCCTTATCCAGGATCACCGCCAGCGCATGAGCTGCACCGATACCGTCATCAGCTCCGAGAGTTGTTCCTCTGGCCCGGACAAAGCCATCAGCAATGTACGGCGTTATCGGGGTATTGATAAAATCAAATTCACCCTCGCTGGCCGGAACCATATCCATGTGGGCCTGCAGAATTATCCCGGGAGCATTTTTCCAACCTGCGGCGGCAGCCCGGCGGATGACAAGATTGTGGTATTCATCGGTAATGACCGTTAATCCGGCTTCGCGGGCCAGTGCGGCCAATTTCGCGGACAGCGCGGCTTCATGTTTGGAAATATGCGGTACAGAACAGATCATATCAAAAATCTGCCAGACGGCCTGTGGAGCAAGAGAACTGATTTCACTCATTTTTTTTCTCCCGGATTAAATAATTTTATTGTTGTCTTAAATTGTTATGAAAAAGTTTTACCGTCCGTTTGCGTTGCACTATGCCGCGACAGGTTGGCGGCTTCCGGACAATCCCAACGTCGTTCCGCCCGGCATCCGGCTGTTTCTGCCTGAAATTGCGCCAGGATAAGCAGGATGGAGAAAATTGCTCCGATGCTCAACGTATGATCGGGCATATTTTTCTTCTCACGCCCTATTGATGACGTTGGAATAAACAAAATTCAAGCTGCCGGGAAACAGAAAAGGCTGATCCACTTTTTACGGTGAATCAGCCGGTATTTTGCGCTGAACAGAGCTTATTTCGCCTCGTTCTGAACGAGTTTGATCAAGCACATTTCGGCAGCATCACCGCGACGGAAACCCAATTTGAAAATCTGGGTGTAACCGCCATTGCGTTCAGCATAGGCCGGAGCGACCACGTCGAAAAGGTTTTTGACCGCATCACGGCTGCGGAGCTTGGCAAAGGCCAACCGACGGCTGTGAATGTCACCTTTTTTACCGGTGGTGATCAGTTTTTCTGCGAAACGGCGAAGTTCTTTGGCCTTGACGAGAGTGGTCTCGATCTGACCGTTGATGAACAGGCTGTTCGCCATGTTGGCGAGCATCGCCCGGCGGTGCGCGCCGGAGCGACCGATTTTGAAAGTGGCGACTTTATGACGCATGATTAATTACTCTCCTCCGCATCGGATCTCACTTTGGCGGCTTCCGCTTCAAGGGCGGCAAGCAGCCGGTCGCTGAGAGTCATACCCAGCTCCAGACCGTGCTTTTCAATTTTTTCTTTGATTTCATCCAGTGACTTCTTGCCGAAGTTGCGATACTTGAGCATCCGGCTTTCAGTCTTGTTGCACAACTCGAATACCAGTTTGATATTCGCGCTGTTGAGGCAATTCATAGCGCGCACTGAGAGGTCGAGAACTTCGACATCCTGTGAGAGCATCTTGAATTGTCTTTCTTCTTCCTCGGTCAGGATGACATTCTTTTCCTGGACCTGTGAACCCATGAAGGGCTGCAGGTGGTCACGCAGGATCCGTGCAGCTTCCTCCAACGCATTGCGCGGAGAAATTCTGCCGTCGGTCCAAATTTCCAGTTCCAGACTGTCCATTTCGGTCTCTTCACCGACACGGGCCGCACCGACCTGGTAGTTGACGCGGGTGACGGGGCTGAAAAGACAATCGACCGGGATGGTCCCGATGGTCCGGGGAGCACTGTTCTCCTCGGCGGGGAGGTATCCGCGACCATTGATGACTTCAATAACGGCGTGGAATTTTTTATCCTTATCCAGCGTACAGATCAGCTGCTCGGGATTAAGCACTTCGACGGTGCTGTCGCAGACGATATCGGCAGCGGTGATCGCACCGGCTTTGTCTTTGACGATCTCGAGAGTTTTGGGACCTTCAGCATGGATATTGAGTTTGACGCACTTCAAATTGAGTACGATCTCGGTGATATCCTCAACAACATTGTCGAGAGAATCGAATTCATGTTTTGCATTATCGATCCGCACGGATGAGATCGCCGCACCGTCAAGCGACGACAGAAGCACCCGACGCAAAGAGTTGCCCAGGGTATGTCCGAAACCGCGCTGAAGCGGCTGGGCGGTAAACTTTGCGTAAGTCGGGGTCTCAGTCGTTTCGTCAACGATGAGCGACTTGGGCATCGGAAAACCGATTGATGAACTCATAACTCTATCCTCCAAAAATTGTGTGCCGCGACGGACACTTATTCAACTAACTTGCTGCATCTGTTTTGAGTGCGTCCGGGAAACCCTCCTGAACGCACTGTCCCTGTCATCAGACGCGGCGACGTTTCGGGGGACGGCAGCCGTTATGGGGAACCGGGGTGATATCTTTGATCACGCTGATCTCCATACCGGCAGCAGCGATACCGCGGACGGCGGATTCGCGACCGGCACCGGGTCCTTTAATCCGGACTTCGACTTCCTTCATGCCCAGGAGTTGAGCTTTTTTGGCGGCATCGCCGGCGATGAGCTGAGCGGCGTAAGCGGTGCTCTTGC
>JAGBZM010000077.1 GCA_017628235.1 Lentisphaeria bacterium
ATGAAGATCATCTCACTTGCGCCGGAGGTGCTGTAATGAATACGTTCCATGTCAAAAAAGGCGATAAAGTGGTGGTCAATGCCGGTAACTTCAAAGGTGCCGAAGCCACGATCACTGCCATTCTGCCCGCCAAAGAGCGTGTCGTCCTTGAGCTTACCAAAGGTGAGAGCAAGCTCGGCAAACGTACCGTGAAAAAGAGCAAAGCCAACCCGAATGGCGGTTTGGTCGAGCGTGCAGTCTCAGTTGCCGTATCCAACGTCACTCTGACCGAGGAGAGCAAAAAGGCAAAACTTGAGGCGAAAAACGCCCGCCGTGCTGCGAAAGCGGCGGCGAAAGCCAAGACGGAGTAGTTTATCATGCCTGATATGAAGAAAAAGTATAACGAGGAAGTCCGTTCCGCGTTGGCCGAGAAACTCGGCATCAAAAATGTGATGCAGATTCCGAAAATCGAGAAGATCGTCATCTCCACCGGTATCGGATCTGACAAAGAACGTGATGCTTTTGCCGAAGCGCAGAAGCACATCGCTGCCATGACCGGTCAGAAACCGATCGTCTGCAAGGCGCGTAAAAACGTTTCCAACTTCAAACTGCGTGTTGGCATGCCGGTCGGTGTGATGGTCACTCTGCGCGGCAGCCGCATGTATGAGTTCCTGGATCGCTTCGTTCACAACGCTCTGCCGCGTGTGCGCGACTTTCGTGGTATCCCCAAAACCGGTTTTGACGGTGTGGGAAATTACAACATGGGTATTCAGGATGTGTCGGTATTCACCGAGGTCGATGCGGATAAACTGAAATATCCGTTGGGTGTCAACATCGCGATCGTCACCACCGCCACCAATGACGAGGGTGCCCGTGAACTTCTGAAAATGATGGAAGTTCCGTTCGCGGAATAAGCAAAGGGGTAGAACAAAATGGCTAAACTCAGTTTGATTGTCAAGGCGAACCGCCCCAACAAGTTCCCCGTCCGGAACTACACCCGCTGCAAAGCGTGTGGTCGGCCGCGTGCCTACATCGGTAAATTTCAGCTTTGCCGTATCTGCTTCCGTGAGATGGCGTCCAAAGGCCAGATCCCGGGCGTTACCAAAGCGAGTTGGTAAGTAATTTGGTGAAAGGAATAATATTATGAGTATGCAAGATCCGATCGCCGATATGCTGACCCGGATTCGCAATGCGGCAGCCGCCGGTTTGGAAAAGGTAAGCATTCCGCTTTCCAAAGAGAAGAAGGCGATTGCGCAAGTGCTGAAAGAAGAGGGATACCTCACCAGCGTCAGCGTCGAGGGTGAAGGTGTTAAGAGCCAGATCGTCGTGGTGCTGAAATATGCCGGAGTCAAGCCGGTCATTGAAGGCATCGAGCGTGTCAGCAAATCTTCCTGCCGTGTGCATTGCGGCAGCCGTGAGATTCCGCGTGTCCGCAATGGTCTGGGTATTGTCGTTCTCTCCACGCCCAAAGGCATCATGAGCGGCCGCAAAGCAGCTCAGGAGAACGTCGGCGGTGAAATTCTCTGCCGTGTCTGGTAATTAATAACGTGGGAAAATAAAATCATGTCCCGTATTGGTAAAAAACCTATTGATATACCTTCCGGCGTCAAAGTGACGATTGCGGACGGAAATATCGTTGTCGAAGGCAAAGAAAAGCTTTCGATGGCGTTGCCGCCGCATGTCTGCGCCGAGGTGAAAGAGAATCAGGTTCTGGTCAGTGCGGCCGATGAGACCCGCAAAGCGAATGCGATGCACGGTCTGGCCCGCAGTCTGATTCAGAACATGGTCATCGGAGTTTCGCAGGGTTTCCGCAAGGAACTGCAGATCGTTGGTATCGGTTATAAAGCGGCGGTTGCCGGCAGCAAGCTGAATCTGTCGCTGGGCTATTCGCATCCGATCGAGTTTGCGATCCCCGCCGGTATCAAAGTGACGGTTACCCCGGAAAACAAGATCATGGTCGAGGGCTGTGACAAGCAGCTCGTCGGTGAGACAGCCGCACAGATCCGCCGCTTCCGTAAACCAGAGCCGTACAAAGGCAAAGGTATCCGGTATGTCGATGAGCGTATCGTGCTGAAAGAAGGAAAATCTGTCGGTTAATACCGGCAGTATCAGGAGATTATAGAAATGTCTGTTATGGATAAAAAAACGCTGCGCGCCCGTCGCCATGCCCGGATCCGCAAACGGATTTCCGGTACGGCGGAGCGTCCCCGTTTCTGCGTGAGCATCACCGACAGCAATATCTATTGCCAGTTTATTGATGATGTCAACGGCAAGACGCTTGCCTCCGTTTCGACGCTGTCTGCTGCTTTCAAAGCTGAAAATGCCAAAGCCAACATGGCCGGTGCTGCCCTTCTGGGAAAAATGGCTGCGGAAGCTGCTAAAGCTGTGAGTATTTCCGAAGTGGTGTTTGACCGTTCCGGTTTCAAATTCCACGGTCGGGTCAAGGCTATCGCCGAAGCTGCCCGTGAATTGGGCCTCAAGTTCTGAAGGAGAGCGAAAACATGGGTAAACGTGAAAAGTTCGAACCCGCCGTCGTCAGCGAGTTTGACGAGAGCGTGATCGCCATCAACCGCAGTGCCAAAGTCGTCAAAGGCGGCAAGAACTTCAGTTTCGGCGCGCTGGTGGTGGTTGGAGACCGCAATGGCCGGGTTGGTTATGGCTATGGAAAAGCGAATGAAGTCAGCGATGCCATCCGCAAAGGCGGCGAAGCTGCCCGTCGCAATCTGGTCCGCATTCCGATGAATGGTCAGACTCTGCCGCATGAGATCGAAGTTAAATTCGGTGGTGCGCGGGTTCTGCTGCGTCCGGCTTCTGCCGGTACCGGTTTGATTGCCGGTGGTGCGGTTCGTTCCATTCTGGAGCTTGGCGGAGTGAAAGATGTGCTTGCCAAATCTCTTGGAGCTGCGAATGCTTCCAATGTGACCAAAGCCACATTCAAAGCTATCGCCGGACTTTCCAGCCGCAGTGAAGTCATGGCCCGTCGCGGTCTGGCAAAAGCTGAAGCGGAAAACAACTAACACGAGGTATTAAGATGAAACTTCATGATATGAGCCCCACTCCGGGTTCCCGCAAGACCCGCAAACGCGTTGGTCGCGGTGACAGCTCGGGTTACGGCAAGACTGCCGGTCGCGGTGAAAAGGGACAGAAATCCCGTTCCGGTTCGACGATCCGTCCTTTCTTTGAGGGTGGTCAGATTCCGCTTTTCCGCCGTCTGCCGAAACGTGGTTTCAAGAATGCCGACCGTATTGTTTATGCGCTGGTCAACCTTGATGTTCTGGACAGCAATTTCCAGGCCGGAGATGTGGTGGAACTGGCGACTTTGCATGAGAAAAAACTTCTCCGCAAAGGCGATACGATCGTGAAAGTCCTCGCTAATGGCGAGATTACCAAGGCTCTTACCGTTAAAGCTGCGAAATTTTCTGCGGCTGCTGCTGCCAAAATCCAGGCGGCTGGCGGTACAGTCGAAATTGTTGATTGAGGAGCATGATGTCTTATGTGGCGTGCGTTTTTGAATGCTTTGAAAGTCAAAGAGTTGCGCAATAGATTGCTGTTTACTGCTTTGATTATCGTGCTGGTTCGTTTTGCCAGCAGTATTCCGTGTCCGGGGGTAAATCCGACGGCATTGGAGAACTTCATCAGCGACGTCACTGCCGGCAGTAATGCCGGGGGCGGTGTGATGGCGATGATCGACCTGTTTTCCGGTGGTGCCATGACGCATTTTGCGTTGGGTGCGCTGGGTATCATGCCGTATATCACCGCCTCAATCATTATGCAGCTGCTGGTCCCGGTCATCCCTTCGCTGGAAAAACTCCAGCGTGACGGGGAGTCCGGGCGCGGCAAAATTGCACAGTACACCCGTTATCTGACACTTATTGTCTGTGCGGTTCAGGGAATGATGGTTGCTATGGCGATGATCAATCCGAGTAAAATCGGATTGCCGGAGCCGGGGCAGCCGTTGTTTGTCGGCAGTCCGGTACTTTTCATTATTGCCAATATTGTGGTGCTGACCTGTACCACGATGGTTTTTACCTGGCTGGGTGAGCAGATCACTGAGCGTGGTATCGGCAATGGTGTTTCTCTGATCATTACCATCGGTATTGTATCACGGATGCCGCATTCAGTGCTGGAATTGATCGACATGGCGATGAAGGGTTCCACGCCCAGTGGAACATCTTTCCGTCCGGTTCAGCTGTTGCTGCTTTTGGCGGTGTTTTTCATTGTTACCGCGGCGACGATCATGTTGTCGCAGGGGTATCGCCGGATTCCGATCCAGATGGTTCGCAAGAGCATCGGGAGAATGACCGACGGTTCGACCTACATGCCGTTGAAAGTAAACTTTGCCAACGTGATGCCGATCATTTTTGCCGGTGCGATCCTGATGCTGCCGCAGACTTTGTTCCCGGCATTGGCGAGCCGTCCGGGAGCCTGGCACGGTTGGGTTGTTCTGGCACAGGCATTTCAGCATGACAAAATGACCTATGCAGTGGTGTACGGGGCATTGATTATTCTGTTCAGCTTTTTCTGGGTGGCAAATCAATTCAATCCCCTGCAAATTGCGGATAATCTGAAAAAAGAAGGTGCGTATATTCCGGGTATCAGTCCCGGACAACCGACTGCAGATTTTCTCGATGCTGCGATGACGCGGGTGACAACCGGCGGTGCAGTTTTTCTGCTGGTACTGGCGTTGTTCCCGATGTTCCTTTACAACACCTTTGGAATCCCCTTTATGGTGGCGCAGTTTTTCGGCGGTACCAGTTTGCTGATTATGGTTGGGGTGGTGCTGGATACGATGAGCCAGCTGGAATCCCATTTGACCATGCGGCATTATGATGGATTCCTGAAAAGCGGACGGCTTCGCAGCCGTTCCAACTGATAAAATCAAAATGAGTACAGTAGTTGCCATCGACGGGCCGGCCGGAGCCGGAAAGAGTACGGTTGCCCGTCTGGTGGCGGAACGTCTTGATTACTCATACATAAATACCGGAAGTCTTTATCGGGCATTGGCATATGCCGCGAAGGCTTCCGGTATTGCATTTGACAAGGTCACGCCGGAATTTTTGTCCGGATGCCATCTGGAATTCCGGGGAGCTGATCTTTACCTTAACGGTGTGAAACTTGATGCGGAACTCCGTCAGCCGGAGTGCGCCCGGGGGGCGAGTATAATTTCCGCGCAAAGTTTTGTCCGTGATTTTCTGATGCCGGTCCAGCGCAATGCTGCTGCCGGGCAGTGGATCGTCATGGAAGGGCGTGATATCGGGACGGTGGTATTTCCGGATGCAGAGAAGAAATTTTTTGTCACCGCCAGTGCCGAAGAACGGGCCAGACGCCGGATGGCGCAGGGCAACGAGGTTGCAGCCGGTGCGACATTTGAATCGATTTTGGCTGATATCAGATCCCGTGATGAGCGCGATATGAACCGGGCAATAGCTCCTCTGAAGCAGGCGGATGATGCGGTGCTGATCGATACTACCGGTTTAAGTATTGCCGAAGTGGTTGACCGGATAACAGCTCTCTGCTGAATAATCTTGCAGAATAATTTGCTGTTAAAATAAAAACAGCCTGTCCCCGGTGTTGTTCGGGACAGACCGTTTTTTTTACCGTTTTACTCTTTAGAGCGAATCGGTTCCAGATTCGGAACTTTAGGAGCATTGATGACTCCCCTGCATTGCGGGGCCGCCCAGCGGATGGCATTGCTGATTATTTGAAGAATTTCCGGCTGATAGTATATCGGGAAGCTTTCATGTCCAGGAGAGAAATAAAAGATTTTACCGTAACCTCTTTCCAGAGTTATACCGCTGCGGAAAACTTCCCCGCCCTCATACCATGACATGTAGATGATCCTGGCATCTTCAGGGATATCGAATCTTTCACCGTACATTTCTGTTTGCGGGACAACAAAGGTTTCCGGAACTCCCCGGGCGATGGGATGGAAAGGCTGGATGCACCAGAGCCGTTCTTTTTCTCCGGATTCCCGCCACTTCAGAGAACAGCTGGTGCCGCAGAGAGCCTGAAATATTTTGGAATAGTGGCCGGAATGAAGTACGATCAGTCCCATCCCGGAATGGACTTTTTCCACGATCCTGCGGACATTTTCATCCGTAAGTTCGTGATGCGCCGCATGAGCCCACCAGATCAGAACATCGGTGGAATCAAGGATCTCATCGGATAATCCCTGCTGCGGATCATCCAGAACTGTTGTCCGGATATTCAAATCGGGAGACTCGAGACCGTTTTTTAATGCGGTATGGATCCCATCCGGGTAGATTTTGCGTATGCTTTCCACAGTTTTATCCTGACGGTATTCATTCCAGATAGTGACAGTTATCATGAATTTTGTTCCTTATTCAATTCATTTTCCAGCGAGAGCATACCATTGACCAATTCATTATGGATATCCGCGAAAGGCGGCCGCCCGGCGGCCAGCGGAGTTTGGATGGCTTCATAATTGCCCTGCCGGCCGTCTTTACTGATCCGGTCGAGCTGCCGGATCGAATGATTATCCGGGGCATAGCCGAGTGAACCATTTGTCAGGCTCATGACCATCGGATATTTGGCGTGCGAAGCGGCAACGATATCGTTTTTGATGGCCTGCATGACTTCAAACGGGATTCCCATGAACTGAAAATCACCGATGCGGATGATGTGCAATTCGCCGGTCGTTCCGGAAATATTCTGTTGCAGAAGCGTTCTGATTTGTTTGATCCCATCGAGATATACCCATGCCATCCGGCACTCAAAAGAGGAGTCGCTGGCATCATCGGCATACAGGATCGCAGATTGTTCTTTTTCGATCTCATTGAGTTTTTCCATCGTAAACAGTGGTTTCCATTTAAAGAAAAACTCTCTGGAAACTGATTTGATGCTGTTGATTTCAACCTCCTGAGCCTGATTCAAACCGTCGCGGACAGCAGCGGCGAACCGGTCGGCAATGATGTCCAGAGCATGCAGAGATTCACTTTCGCCTTTGTGGACACAGCATGAATTTACATCACCTTCGGCACCCTGCAGAAAGATTCCGGTCGAACCGGGAAACTCTGCCATCAGCCGATGGATCGCCACCGCCGGGAAGTCACCGTGCAGGTGATGGTTGCTCCGGCTGCCAATCACCGGGTGACAACCGAAATAAACCATGAAACCGAGCATCTTCCCGGCAGTCGAATCAAACCGGATCACCCGGCAGCTGGTATCGGTCAATTCCGGTTTGGCCGGCTCCCAGTCTTCCTGCAGCACATCGCTCAGCGGCGGAGCATCCAGATCATAGACCCGGTTCAAGCCGATATGGCGGCAGGGAACCAGCGCAGTTGATACTTTGACCGGCTTCAAACCGGCCAGAGCCTGATCGACTGACTTGATGACTTTGCCCGGAAGCATTGCCAGCCATACCGGATCGGTGATACCCCAGGCCGGATTGTCGCTCACTCCGGGGGCGGAATGGGTATGGCTGGTATTGAGCATAATATCGCCGGTTTTCAGGAAAGGATATTTTTCCCGGATCGCCTGCCTGATGTCACCGGCGGTTTCCGGGGTGATCAGGCAAAGATCCAGAGATACGATAATGACCGTGTATCCGTTGCACTCCAATGCTGCACTCCGGGCTTCAATAATATCACGGACTGCAATGGATTTGCGGTTGGCGAATGGGCCGAAGCCGTAGAGTTCCACCCCAAGTCTGGGGGTGATGTCACATTTCCCAAAACCGGCACGCATGGTTGTTTTTCTCCTTATTTATCAGAGTAATTCATTTTTGTTTCCGGCAATTTTCCGGATGGCGGCTGCCAGCGCATGGGCGTTGGCTTGATCGTGCATGGTGTAATGCAGTGCCACGATGGTGTGGGCGGCAGCTGCATCGGAATTGGGATAACCTTCGGGCGCAAGACGGTAATATTCCGGAGCCATATTAAAGAGCAGATGCTTGCGTACCGGACCGTAGGTGCTGTTCACCGCGCGGATACCTTCAGCATAAAGGGCGGCACAAATTTTTTTGCTGTTGAGTTTTTCAAAGCCGTCGCCATCGAAAATTATGCCCTGTGCGTAATATCCCTGTCTGGTCGCCAGACGTCCCTGAGATTGCAGCCGGACACCGGGGATATCGGCAATTTCAGCGGCCAAAATATCGTGGAATTGGTTGTGAAGTTTATTCAGAGCCGGAAATTCAGCCAGCTGATCCCGGAGGATCTGGGCCTGGAGTGCAAGACCGCGATAGTTGTGACAGATCAATCCCGGCGGCGGCGGGGTACCGGCCTGTCCCTGACGGTCATACCGGGAATAACCTATGTGCTTCGCCCGGTAAAGCAATTCGGCGATTTTGGGATCGTTGGTAATACAGATACCGGCTTCTCCGGCCGACATGGCTTTGCTTTGCTGGAAACTGAAGCTGCCGACTTTGCCCCATGAACCGCAGCCGCGATTATCCCACTGACCGCCATGCATGTGCGCGCAATCTTCGATAACGGCGATCCCGTGCCGGTCAGCAATGGCGATGATCTTTTCCAGATCGGCCATGCCGCCGTAGAGGTGAACCGGGATGACCGCTTTGGTGCGCGGAGTGATGGCCCGTTCAAAAGCTTCCGGATCAAGGCAGCAGGAATCCTTTTCAATATCGGCAAAAACGCAGGTCGCACCGACGTATCTGACACTCATGGCAGTGGCGATCCAGGTGAGATCCGGTACGATGACTTCATCGCCGGGGCCAACGCCGAGGGCGGCGAGGGCACACTCCAGAGTGACGGTGCCGTTGCTCATGAGGATGCCGTATTTTGCGTTGTGATATGCCGCGAACTCCTCTTCAAACTTCTGTTCAGTCGGACTGTTGAAGCTCCAGTCGCGGGAAAGATATATTTCCCGGAGTTTATCTGCTGTCGCGTCACTGACCGGAGGCCAGGGCATGAGTTGATATTCGTCGTTTGCCAGAAGTGCGGTTCCGCCGTTGATTGCTAAATTTGGCATTTTTTCCTCCTTTTTTGAATTTTTCCGGATTTTCCGGGTTTCCGGTTATAATATAATTTGACTTTTTGAAAAAACAAAGGTAAAGTATAATGGAATTATTGATTGGATATATCTTTTTTGTGATTGGAGCTATCATGGATGAAAATATCGGGGGAAAAGAGTTGAAATTTCAATTTTCCGGCAGGATAGTCGCTGCAAATTTTCCGGAAGAGGATGAAAAAGCACTTTCTCCGGAAAAAATATTGTGGTTGGCTGACAGATGGCACCGGCATGATTTCAGGGAGGTAATGGCGGTTGTATCAGGTAGTTGTGTATTTAAATTGAAAAATAGATTCTATCATCTCAACACCGGTGACATTCTGCTGCTCAACTCAATGGAAGCTCACACCGACGGCCATTATCCGGAAGCCGGTTCTGTTTATTGGTGGGGGTCTTTTTGGACGGATATGTTGCGTATTTACCTGTGGCAGGAGGATAAAATCACCGATTCACGGGTGCTTGCTCTTGGCTCGTTCAGTGATTTTATATATCATTTGTGGGATGAAGCGGCAGCGGTGGACGGGGTGGATGCGCGGAGTGAATTCGGAAGTGTTATTTCGGTTTTAAGCAATAATTTTTTGCGGAACAGAAATTCTGAAAATAATTTCATGGCCCGGAACAGTCAATCCCGGATAATGGATAAGATCATTGATTACATAAACAAGATGCCCAGCTTGAATTGTACACTGGATTCACTGGCGTTGCTGGCCGGATACAGCAAAGTGCATTTTCAAAGAAGATTTACGGAGTACACCGGAATGGTTTTCCGGGAATATCTGCTGCGGAAACGGGTGGAGCGTTACTTCCGGATAATGGAAAAAAAGGAGGCTTCTCTTAAAGAGATGGCGGATGAACTTGGTTTTGCTTCGGTCGCAGCACTGCTGCATTGGAAACAGCGGAATAAAGAACGCTTCCACCTGTGAAAAAGCAGAAAAAGGGGCGCTGCAGCCTTTGGGAGGTTTGCAACGCCCCGGTGATCAGAAGTTGAGCAGTGAGGGAAATTCACTGATCTTTGCCGGAAGTTCGCCGGAATCACAGGCGGCCATAAAAGCCGGGTTCAGCGGCAGCTGAGCGATCAGCGGCAGGTTGTAAGCTGTCGCCAGTGATTTGCCGCCGTCGGAGGAAAAGAGTTTGTGAGCTTTGCCGCAATCCGGGCAGACACAGCTGCTCATATTCTCTACGATACCGAGGATGTTGAGTTCCAGTTTTTTACAGAAATCCAGACATTTGCGGCAATCCGCCAGCGAAACTTCCTGCGGTGTGGTGACGATAATGGCATTCTTTTCTCCGGGAATAAGCTGGCATGCCGAGAGGATCTCATCGCCGGTTCCCGGCGGGAAGTCAAGTACCAGATCATCCAGTTCACCCCAGCAGGTATCTTCCAACAGCTGTTTGATAACCCCCATTTTGGCCGGGCCGCGCCAGACGATCGCCTGATCCGGATCATCGATCAGCAGTCCGACCGAGAGGAACTTCAAATTTCCCATCGGCAGCGGAATGATGCCGTTTTCTTCGGAATAGTCCAGTTTTTTGTGGGTGACTCCGAGAATGGTCGGCAGACTCGGCCCGTGAAAGTCGCAATCCAGCAACCCGACTTTGCGGCCGGAGGCGGCCAGCTGCAATGCCACTGAAGCGGCTACAGAACTTTTACCGACACCGCCTTTGCCGGAGAGAACGAAGATTTTACGGGAGATCAATCCCATTTTTTTTGCCATCTTGTCTTCGCCGCAAGATGAACATGATGAACAACTCCCGCAGGAGCCGCTGCAACTGCTGCTCATAATTGTGATATTCCTTTTATTTGAGTAATTCCAATGCACCATTGATTATCGCTTCGCCGACACCCCGGTTGGCCAGCACGCGTGCGGGCAGGGTTTCGTAACCGCCGTTGCCGTAATGACGGTCTTTCAGACCGACATAACCGATTTCTCCCATACCGAGGGCAGCCAGAACGGTCAACGGGAACCGGGAACCGGCACGGATGGCATCGCCAAGTTCGACAAAAGGTTCCGCCGGCAGGGAAACGATGGCCAATTCATCGCCGAATGAAACCATGAATTGTCTGCAGATACGTTCTTCTGTGATCGGGGTGTCCCGGCAGGAGAGAGCCATTTCGGCAAAAAGTTTCTTTACCGCCGGAACTCCGCGCGCGATATCTTCACTGGTGAAGTCTTTGCCATCTTCCATCACGGCATCTTTATTTTCCTCATAAACTTTTTTGGCTTCCGCATATTCTGCATCGGTCAGCTGATAATAAGGGGCGGCAAAGCTGCCGGATTTGGTGATGATGGCAGTATTTTCCTGTTTTTTGAGCTGGTAGAGTGCTGCGAGGATCACTCCGGCATAGCCTTTGCCGATCCGGCAGGCTTCCTCGTAACCGGTTTGATCGGCGGCAGTGGCAACATTGAAGTGATTGATATTGCCCTGCGGCGCGATAATGGTCATCACCGGCAGGTCGAAACCGAGTTTGTACTGGATCTCCCGTTCCATTTTTCCCGGCCAGTCTGCAGAAACGAAATCGCCGCCGATGGTATCGGTATGGTTGGAAATATTGGCGATCAGCAGAGCCGGACGGCCATCCTGACGGATCTCCATCAGAATGATTTTGGGATCGATGCCGCCTTCCGGACGGACGATGTCGGCATTGAGTTTGCCGGGATTGGTCAGGGTTTTGCCGTCTTTCATGATATAACGGCGGTTGAATGCCAGTGTGGCGCATTCAGTGACAGTGGTATAAAGTTCCGCCGGAGCCAGAGAAGACAGGGCCCGGGACAAGGTGGACAAAATGGCATTCTCAAGGATATCCATATACGCCGGATCAGGTTCCAAACCGAAAAGCGGAGCTGTGTACGGGCCGGTATGGGTATGGGTAGCACAGTAGAGAACTTTGCCGGCCAGCGGGGAGTTGGCCGCTGTCAGCCGGTTTTCGAGTTTGTCGATGAATTTACCGTCGAGCATGCAGAGATCGCAGGAGACGATCGCGGCATACTCTTTGCCGGTGCGGAAGACGGCGGTTTTGACATTCAACCGGTCCAGCGCACCTTTATTGGGACGGGGATTGAAGTATCCGGCCAGCGGAATGCCGTAGGAGGGGGTGATGTCGGTTTGATTGTAACCGAATTCTAAAATATTCATTTTGATTATTCTCCGGATTTTTTTGTTTTGATTACGATTTTTCAAGTCTGATATAATGTACAGCAGAACAGCTTTTTTTCAAGTTCTTTTCCGCTTAAAAACACCATAAACCGTCACGGAAAACGGGAATTTTTCTGCCATCGGCGGTTATTCCGTAAATATTCAGCGAAGCACAGCCGATCATAAAGTCCACATGGATCATGCTGTCATTGACACCGAGGGCCTTAAGTTCCGCGTTTGAATATCCGGCAAAATCCGCCACGCAGTTGTCAAAGCCCCGGCCGAGGGCGAAGTGGCAGGAGGCGTTTTCATCGTACAATGTATTCCAGAAAAGGATCCCGGACCGGTTGATCGGGGAATCTTCAGCGATCAGAGCGCATTCTCCGAGAAAAGCCGCGCCTTCATCCATGGAGATCATTTTTTCCAGAACATCCTGATTCTTTTCCGCTTTGACTTCCACAGCTCTGCCTCCGGAAAAGCGGATGGAGAAGTTCTCGATCAGTGACCCCTGATAAGAAAGCGGTCTGGTGGCGACAAGCAGACCTTCAGCTTCACCTTTTTTCGGAGTGGTGAATATCTCTTCGCTGGGGATATTCGGATTGAAGATTCTGCCGGAAAGGTCGGTTTCCGCACCGCCGGTGAATATCCCCTGCGGCATCAGTCCCACCCGGAAATCAGTGCCGTTATCCGCCTGATATTCCAGGGTCGTGAAGTGAAATTCATTAAGTTTGGCTGATCTGGCGGCGATCAGAGCATTGTGCTGCTGCCAATTGGCAATGGCATCTCCGTTTGCTCTGGCGGCACTCAGGATGGCATCCCAGAGTTTTTCGATCGCTTCATCCGCCGGCAACCCCGGAAAGACTTTCTGCGCCCACGCCTTGCCGGGAACTCCGGCAATGCACCACTGGTGACGGTTTTCCATTGCCTCCCGGAAAGGTTTGATCACCGGGAATCGTGCCATCTGGGTGCGGGCGCGTTTGGCCGGATCGATCCCGTCCATGCCGTCCGGATCATCGGAATCAAGCCACAATCTGGCCGGAAGTTTTTCCGATTGCCAGCGCATTTTTTCCACTTCCCAAGCTTCAAAATTGCTCAGACGTTCCTCATTCTGATAGAGATAGTGCAGTTTTTCGATCGGCATGTCGATCCAGTTGAACCACACTTTGCCGACTTCGCGCCGGTAACACTTTTCAGTGACCAGCCGGACAAAATCCAGTTGGTCGAATCCGGCGGTGATGACCACATCCTGTCCCGGATCGGGATTGAGTCCGGTATTGACGATCAATTCAGCGTAACTGTCCAGACGTTGGCTGTCCATAAAAAATCCTTTCATAAATATTATATGGTTTGGTGTTTACGGTACAAAATAACTCCATTCCGGCTGAAATTCAACCCCGGCGACTGTTTTTTCCGGCAGATAAAAGGCGGTTCATCCGGAAAAATATATAAATATTTAGTATCCAATGCAGAAAATGAAAAGTTGTATTTGCCAAAATCAAAAAACGGGGTTATATTAAAATGTTCGGATAAGTTATAGGAAATAAAAAGGAGACATGGATGAAAAATCAACGGCGTTCTTTTTGTAACTTTTTGCAGATAAATAATATTATCTGTAACGTGAATGAGGGTGACGGCAAGGCCGTTCTGGAAAAGCTGATCGGGATTATGAAACGGCACTATCCGGAATTGGATATTGAATATACCCGCCGGGAGATCGAGAGCCGAGAAGCACTCTATCCGACAATGGTTGCACCGGGGTTGGCGATACCTCATGCGCGCATTCCGGGGCTGCCGGAAGCATTGACGGCGATCGCCTGTATCCCGCAGGGATGTGATTTCGGCGGATCGACTCCCGTGAAAGTGATGGTGCTGCTGCTGACTCCGGTGGATGAACCGAACCTGCATATTCAGCTGCTCTCTGCTCTGGCCGGGGAATTTGAGGATCCGGCAGTTACCGACAAGGTCGCCGGTATGGCAACGCCGCAGGAGTTGCTGAACTATTTTTCCTGCGGTCTGGCTTCGATCCCGGATTATCTGAAAGCTGCGGATCTGATGGAGAAGTTTCCGGCCATGCTTCAGGAAACCGATTCCATTCTTGATGCGGTGGAAAAATTTGCGATGACTAAAACCGGCGAATTACCGGTGATCGATAATACCGGAGATTTACGCGGTATCCTCTCGCTGACGGATCTGCTCAAATACAGTTTGCCGGAACATCTGCTCTGGTTGGAAGATCTTTCACCGATCTATCAGCTGCAGCCGTTTTCTGATATGTTGAAAACGGCCGATGAGACCAAGGTGGCAGATATTATGCGGGAAGAGTTTATCAGTGCCAACGTCGATGATCCGGCGGTGAAACTGGCAAAGATTTTTCTGATAAACAATTTGTCCCGGCTGATGATCCTCGATAATGCGGGACGTCCGGCCGGGGTGGTGACATTGAAAAATTTTTCAGCAAAACTTTTTTGGGATTAAGAAATTATGAGTGAGAGTTCAAGTTCCGCGAAAATTCCGGTCAAAGTGATGATTCCGCGTTTTATTGTGCTGCTGCTGGCGGCGGCAGTTGTCGGTTGGGGCGGGCGATATATCGGGATGGATGCTTCACAGTCGACGGCTTGTGCGGTGTTTATTTCCATTATTTTCGGAACCCTCTTTTTCTGGGGGTTCCGTCTGGCGATCGCCTTTCTCGGATTGGCGGTGTTGATTTTCAACAAGTCGATGGATATTCCGACCTTTGTCAACTCCTCGTCGCTGGAAGTTATTATGTTTCTTGTCGGGATGATGGTCATCGTCGGGGCTTTGCGCGATCTCGGATTTTTTACCTGGATCGTGCAATTGATCGTATCCATGCCGGCTTTGAACGGAAAAAAGTTCATTTTTGTCACCGCAGCTGCCAGTGCGCTGCTGGCCTGTGCGGTGGATGAGGTGACTTCGATCATCTTTATTTCGACACTGATTTTTCAGGTTTGCGACCGGTTGAAGCTCAATCCGACACCGTACATCCTCATTGCGGTGCTGGCAACCAACATCGGCAGTGCCGGTACAATGATGGGGAATCCGGTAGGGATCTTTATCGGGACCAAAGGGCAGCTGACATTCGGAGATTTCATGATCTGGTCGTTCCCGTTGATGCTGGTGTCGCTTTTTACGGTGATTTGCATGCTGCTCTGGTATTTCCGCAAGGATCTGGTGCAATTTGATATCAGTCTGCAGGAACGTCTGGATCGCGGGCTGTCGATCGCGCCGGTGGTAAAAGTGCCTTACATGCGCGGCTTGATCCTGATCGTCCTGACTGTGATCGCCATTGCTTCGCATCATCAGACCGAAGAATTGCTCGGGTTGGAAAAGAACAGCGTCCTGCTGATCATGCCGCTGATCTGCGCCGGTATCGTGATGATCCTCAAACCTGACCGGGCGCGTCATTACATTGAAAAAGAGGTCGATTGGTGGACATTGATATTTTTTATGCTGCTTTTTGCGGTGGCCGGAACGATGGAACATACCCATGTCGATCAGGTTTTAGCCAGAGGATTTTCCCGGATCGCCGGTACGACCAATGAATCTCTGGTACCGTTTATATTCAGTGTGTCGGCCTTCGGTTCGGCCTTTGTGGACAATGTTATTTTTGTGGCGGCATTCAGTCCGGTCATTGAACAGTTGTCGGTTACGGTCAAGGATCTGCCGTTGTGGTGGGCACTGCTTTTCGGGGCGTGTTTCGGCGGCAACATCACTATGATCGGCAGTACTGCCAATATTGTGGCACTGGGAATGCTGGAAAAACATGGCGGCAGTCAGATATCATTTTTCCAGTGGTTTAAAATCGGTTTGCTTTGTACCATAGTTTCCGGTGCGCTGGCGATCGGTTCGCTTCTGATCTTTGCCCCGCGTATGCCGGATCACAAGATCACATTTGAAAAACTTGCCGCCGGGTCCGGTTATGTTCCGGCCTCAGAGGAGTTTGCCGGCGAATTGACCGGTTCGGTGATTTCTCAGGCGGGCAGTGATTATCTGGTCAGTGCCAAAGGCGGAAAAATCCGGCTGATCCTGCCGGAAAATACCGGAATCGCCGGAGGAAGGGTGAAGGTATCCGGCACTTTTGCCAGAGATGAGAACAATGCAGAATATCCCTGGCTGCTGAAAGTGAAAAAGATCACTTCCATTGAAAAGGATTGACGGTAAGAACTCCGGCCGCCGTTGTACTTCCGGATAAAACCGGACTACAGCGGCGGTTTGTTTGTATATTGCATACTTCAAACTTGAAAAAACGGCATCTGTGTACTATATTATAACTACGGTTATATGTTTTTCCGCGTGAAACTACAACATAAATGGAGAAGTGACAAATGAGTTGTCCGTATCAGTGCTCGCATGAAGTCGAGCAGATGTGCCGCGTCGCCAAAGGCGTCAAGCACGGTCCGGCTCCCATCCCCGAAGAGGGCAAATGGGTAAAATCCAAACAGATCAGTGACATTTCCGGCCTTACTCACGGTATCGGCTGGTGTGCGCCCCAGCAGGGCTGCTGCAAATTGACACTGAATGTCAAAGACGGCGTTATTCAGGAAGCTTTGGTCGAAACTCTCGGCTGTTCCGGAATGACCCACAGTGCAGCGATGGCTTCTGAAATCCTGCCCGGCAAAACCATCCTCGAAGCTCTTAACAGCGACTTGGTTTGCGATGCGATCAACGTGGCCATGCGTGAACTTTTCAAACAGATTGTTTACGGCCGTACTCAGACTGCTTTCAGCGAAGGCGGTTTGCCCATCGGTGCCGGTCTGGAAGATTTGGGTAAAGGTCTGCGTTCTCAGGTCGGTACCATGTTTTCCACCGCAGAAAAAGGTCCCCGTTATCTGGAAATGGCCGAAGGCTATGTGCTGGAAATCGGTTTGGATGCCAACGATGAGATCATCGGTTACAAGTTTGTCCATCTCGGCAAAATGATGGAAGCCATCCGCAACGGCGTCTGCCCGGGCGAGGCTTTTGAAAAGAATGTCAAGACCTACGGCCGTTTTGATGAAGCGGTCAAAACCATTGATCCGCGCAAAGAATAAGGAGTTCAGACCATGAGTGTGAAATTTGAAGGTTATGAGCGCCGGATCGCTAAAATCGAAAAGGCGTTGAAAGAGTTTGGCATCGAATCTCTCGAAGCCGCCCGCGAACTTTGCCTGTCCAAAGGCGTTGATGTGGAATCCATCGTGCGCGGTGTGCAGCCCATCGCATTTGAGAATGCGGTCTGGGCCTACACCCTCGGTGCCGCTATCGCGATCAAAGCCGGAACCAAAACTGCTGCGGAAGCTGCCGAAAAAATCGGTTTGGGTCTGCAGGCATTCTGTATCCCCGGTTCAGTCGCTGACAGCCGTGAAGTCGGTATCGGTCACGGTAATCTTGCCGCCATGCTGTTGCGCGAAGAGACCAAATGCTTCTGCTTCCTCGCCGGTCACGAATCTTTCGCCGCCGCTGAAGGTGCCATCGGTATTGCCAAAACCGCCAACAAAGTGCGTAAAGAGCCGCTTCGGGTTATCCTCAACGGCCTGGGCAAAGATGCCGCTTACATCATCAGCCGGATCAACGGCTTCACGTTTGTGGAAACCGAATATGATTACTACACCGGCGATCTGAAGATCGTTGAAGAAAAAGCGTTTTCCAACGGTCCCAAAGCCGCTGTCAAATGCTACGGTGCCGATGATGTCAGCGAAGGTGTGGCGATCATGATCAAAGAGGGTGTGGATGTTTCCATCACCGGTAACTCCACCAACCCGACCCGCTTCCAGCATCCGGTTGCCGGAACCTACAAAAAGTGGGCGATCGAACACGGCCGCAAGTACTTCAGCGTCGCTTCCGGCGGCGGTACCGGCCGTACTTTGCATCCGGACAATATGGCTGCCGGTCCGGCCAGTTACGGCATGACCGATACGATGGGCCGTATGCATGGCGATGCTCAGTTCGCCGGTTCATCCAGCGTCCCGGCTCACGTCGAGATGATGGGATTGATCGGTATGGGCAACAACCCGATGGTTGGTGCATCCGTTGCCGTCGCAGTGGCTGTTTCCGAAGCGAAATAAGCCGGGATCGCAGTTAATCTGCAATATCAGAGGACTGCCGCAAATCTGTAAAGGTTTGCGGCAGTTCATTTTTTTATCTGGAGAGAACTTCCGGGAATAGAGCCGCAATACTCCAATTCACATCAGCTTGTGAGATTGACAAATCCAACGCAGTTCTGCTGTATACCGGCCAGCCTGCCTGTTCATAATGCATCACTGCTTCGGGAGAAATGCAATAACAGTGGAAATATATATTGGAAATCCGCAGGAAAAATCCGGAAGCATCTGGCATTTGCCGCATCGGGATGCTATCTTATAATTGTGACACGAAATCATGTTTTACCGGAGTTATCATGAAATTAAAAGGGGCGATTTTTGATCTGGACGGCACTTTGCTGGACAGTATGGGGATCTGGAGCAATTTGTGCGGTGAATTTCTGCATAAGTACGGTATCGACGAACCGGTGGATCTGGAAAATAAGCTGCAGGTGCTGTCAATACGCAATGCCCTGGACTATATTCTCAAACTCTATCCGTCGATCGGAGTCGATCTGGAAACTGCATGGCGGGAAACAATGGAGCGTGTAGCTTCCTTTTATCGCCATGAAGTGCAGTTGCGGCCGGGAATCACCGGGATTCTGGACGAATTGACCCGGCTCGGTATTCCGGCCGGAATCATTACGGCAACGGAAACCGAATTGGTGCATCAGGCTTTGCGCCGGGTCGGACTGCATGATTATTTTACTGCCGGAGTGATGAGCTGCGTTGAATTGCAGACAACCAAGCGCAAGCCGGAAGTCTTTTTTTCAATGGCGGAAAAGTTCGCCGCTGCCCCCGGAGAGGTGATCGTTTTTGAAGATACCCTTTATGCGGCAGCGACGGCCAAAAATGCCGGATTTGTCATTGCAGCTGTCCACGATCCCAGCGAAAAAAGGCCGCAGGAATTACAGTCGATCGCCGATTGTTACTGCCGGAGCTGGGAGGAGTTCCCGCTGGAACTCCTCGGCGGCACTTTTCAGTGAAGCAGCCCGGTGGCATTGAGCAGCACGATCAACAGGAACGGGATCACGATCACGACCATGCAGAAGCGGTAGATGAATTCCCGGTGCCAGGGAAGTCCGGAACTTTTGATATTGGCGCAAAAGTTTTTCAAACCTACCACCGTGATGACCAGCAAAGTGGTGAATATCGCTCCGACCGGCATCAG
>JAGBZM010000078.1 GCA_017628235.1 Lentisphaeria bacterium
CATCGCAATAACTACCAGCAATTCTATCAAAGTGAATGAGTGTGCGGGGGACAAGGAAAACTTTCTTTTCACGAGAAAAAAAAGTTTTCCCTTTCCCCCACGCCCCCTTTCTCTTTCAAAGAAAAGCGGAACTTTTTGTGATAATTTGTCCGAGCCCCAGCGAAGCGATGGGCAAGTTTCAGCGCAACCCGCCGCGCGGGCGGGAAAAGAAAGTTTTCCCTTTTCCCCACGCCCCCTTTCTCTTTCAAAGAAAAGCGGAACTCTTTGTGATAACTTGTTCGAGCCCCAGCGAAGCGATGGGCGAGTTTCGGCACAACCCGCCGCGCGGGGAGATTGGTTATCAACACCGGTACAACGGCATACGCGGACATCTGTCAGATTGTTCATAATGTCATTTCCCTTTTATTGCCTTTTTCTGTGACTGTTACAATATACTTTTATTTGCAATTTTCCGCAAGAAGACTATATTATAAAAAAAGGAGACAAAAATGCATAATATGTCGGAATTACCTCTTACGCCTCATAATGGCGGCAGATTTCTCTCCCGGGGCAAGGGTCGTCATGCAGTGCGGGTCATCGACTCGGATGAATTGATTTTCTGCGTAAAGGGAACACTCACGATGTTTGAAAACGGCAAGCTCTTTGAACTCCATCCGGGCGACTATCTGCTTTTACGGCGCGGGCGGCGGCATGGCGGTTTGCGGGATTATCCGGGGGGTCTGACTTTTTTCTGGCTGCATTTTGTTGATGAAGGTGGATTTCTGGATGATTTTCCGCCATTCGGCAGAGTTGCCCGTCCGGAACAGCTTGCCATTTATTTTCAAAGTTTCCTTGCCGAACAGCAGCAGCAGGAGAGTGATCCGCGCGCTTTGAAACTGCTGTTGGAACTGATTTTCTGTGAATTATCCCGCGCTGTGATTCATGGTGACACCTCCCGGGCACTGCCCCGGCTGGTACACGATGCCGGAGAGTTGATCAAGCTGCACTTCAACGAGGAACTTTCTCTCCACATTGCGGCGGATAAGCTTCACTGCAATCCGAAGTATCTCGGGCGGCTTTTTCACCTGCACTTCAACGAAACCTTTTCGGCCATGCTCAACCGGTTCCGGATCGAAGCCGCCGCGAAACTGTTGTTGGAAACCACTATGCCGATCAAAGTTATTCTGCACGAAACCGGTTTCAATGATCCGGCATACTTCCGGCGGATGTTTTTCCGTCGTTACTCCGCCACGCCCACAGCCTTCCGCAAATTTTACCGCAGCGGACATCACAACACCTGCTGATCCCGTAAAAAAATAAAAAATCTGCCGCCGGGTGCTTACCCGGACGTGGGCCGGCGGCGGAACGCCGGTCGCCGCTATGGGCGGCGAAACTTCGCGCAGCGGTCATGCTGCCGTGAGGCAGCTCCTCTGAATGGAGGCGATGTTGCGCAAGGCGGGGGCCTTGCGTAACGGTTGAGCCGCAGTGAACAAAAACTCGGGCGGCAACGTGCCGCTGCGATAAGCGCGCCTTTGCTGCGCTGGGCGCGGGGGAATGGCGTTTGCAGTCTGCTCACCTTACCCCATCGGAGTTGTCTGTATAGTCCGTAAAAGTCTGTACTGTCCGTACTGTCCGTTTTGCCCCGTCGCATAGATCGCCGGCGAGGCGGGCGGCAACGTGCCGCTGCGAAAATTCAACCGAGCAGCGGAATAAGTATTGCCCCCAGCAGTCCGGAGAGTAAAATCACCCAGGTGGTTTGGATTTTGCTGAATTTCACCAGCAGAAACGAAATCACCATGATCAGCAATCCGGAACATGATACTCCGGTAAAAGTGCCGCTTTCCCCGGAACGTTTCAATACAGACAATTGCATAAATATCAGCACCGCGTACACCACCAAAGCAGCCGCCCCCAGTCTGGCTCCGTACAGAATGCTTTTCATCAGCGGGTGTTCACGGTAACGGATGATGAACTTCATCGCCAATCCGGCCAGAAACAGAGTCGGAAATACCAGTCCGGCCGTCGCCGCCAGCGATCCCCAGAAATTACCGGAAATATATCCGACAAAAGTGGCAGTATTGATCCCGACCGGGCCGGGGGTCAACTGGGAAATTGAGATCAGATTGCCGAACCTTTCCGGAGTCAGCAATTTACCGGGACCGACAAACTCCGCCGTCAGCAGCGGAATAAGCATATAACCGCCGCCGAAACAGAGCAGACCGAATTTACAGAAATTGACAAAAAGCAGCAATATGGTCATTTGCCGCCTCCGTTTCCGGCTTTGGCCACGCGCCAGGCACAAATACGGCAGTATATCACTCCGCTGACCACCGCCGTCACAATAATGAATCCCGGATTCACTCCGTACAGTGCCGCTGCCAGCAGAATCGCCGCCGCGATGACTTCAAATCTGCCGGTCAGGGTCTTTTTACCGATTTTCAATGCAGTTGCCGCAATCAATCCGGTCACTCCCGCCCGGATACCGGCAAATGCCCCCAGATAATATACATTGTCCGGCGAAAGAGCCGGAAACAGCATGGCTATAATCAGTATTATCACAAATGACGGCAATACCGCACCGGCCAAAGCCGCCAGCGCACCGGCGAATCCGGCGATCTTCATTCCGATGGAAACTGCCGCATTGGCAGCAATTATCCCCGGGACAGTCTGGGTGATAGCCACCACATCCAGCAGTTCTTCTGCGGTCAGCAGCTTCTTTTTATTAACGAAAGTCTCCTCAATAACCGGCAGCATCGCCAATCCCCCGCCCAGCACCAGCGCAGCGATCCGGGCAAAGGTAAAAAAGAGCAGCCACAAACGGTAAAGCATTTCTCACTCCAGATTACGGCGGATGAATTCAGCCATATCTTCTTTGGCGACACACTCTTTATGCAGCACTTCCGCCCCCTGCAGATCCGCCAGCGGTGCGGGGATTGCCGTACCGGTAAGTTTGGAGAGCAATTCAAGTTTGGCGAAGTCATCCGCCGGCAGTTCCCCGTCGGTCAGAGCCTGCAGTACTGCCGGAGCAAATTTGTAAGCACTGGCAGTTGAAGCAATAACCTGCAAAGTATCATCTCCGGTATTTTTCCGGTAATCTTCACCGGCGGCCAACGCCACTGCCGTATGGGTGTCGCAAAGGTATCCGCGTTCTTTGAAAATCTCCCGGATCGCCTGACGGCCGGAAGCATCATCACAACAGCTGCCGTAAAATTCCTGCTGCAGTTTTTCCAGCATCGCACCGGAAATCTGATATCTACCGCTGTTTTTCAAATCCGCCATCAGCTTTGCCACCTGTTCACAATCTCCGTCAGCCAACAGCAGCAGCATCCGTTCCAAATTGGAAGATATCAGAATATCCATCGACGGGCTTTCAGTGGTGTAAAATTCCCGGTTGCGGTCATAAATACCGGTGCGGATGAAGTCGGTCAGTACGTTATTCTTATTGGAAGCACAGATAAATTTTTTGATCGGCACGCCCATCTGTTTGGCGTAAACCGCCGCCAGAATATTACCGAAATTGCCAGTCGGCACCACCACATTGAATTGTTCTCCGGCTTGGAGCGAACCATCTTTCAAAAGGTCGCAGTAAGCAGAAACATAATAGACGATCTGCGGCACCAGACGGCCGAAGTTGATCGAATTGGCACTGGAAAATTCCATATTGCGCCCATGCAGAAACTCCTTTATCGCCTGATCGGTGAATATCGCCTTGACCCCGTTCTGGGCATCATCAAAGTTTCCGGCGATGGCGCAAACGGCGACATTGTTTCCAGTCTGAGTTGTCATCTGCAATTTCTGCATGTCACTGACCCCGTCACGGGGATAGAAGACCACGATCCGGGTGTCTTTGACACCGGAAAAACCTGCCAGAGCCGCCTTGCCGGTATCGCCGCTGGTCGCCACGAGGATGACCGCCTGCTTACCGGTGTTGAGTTTTTTCAAAGCAACAGTCAGCAGATACGGCAGCAGCTGAAGTGCCAGATCTTTGAATGCACATGTCGGTCCGTGCCACAATTCAAGCATCCGGCGATTGCCGCCGATATCGGCCAGCGGCGCGGGGATATCATTGTCGAAAGTTCCTTTATAGGCTCCTTCCACACAATACTTTATCTCTTCAGGAGAATAGTCGGTCAGATATTTTTCCAACACGATCTGCGCGCGCCGGCAATAATCCATTGCCGTCATGGTACGGAACTCATCCGCACTGATCGCAGGGAAATTCTGCGGCACGAAAAGTCCGCCGTCGGCAGCCAGACCTGAAGCGATGGCAAAAGCTGATTCAACCGCACTGTTGCTGCGGGTTCCGGTAAAAAGCATATTGTACCTCTTAAAATTTTTATTGGATTTGTTATTATCGCATTTACATAACCGTCTTTCAAGTGCCGGTCACTGATTCTGCCGCTGCTGCCGGTAGGACAACTCGTAAAGTTCTTTGTACTGACCGTTTTCAATGGCGAGCAGCTCATCGTGCGTCCCCAGTTCAACCAGCGAACCGTCATTGATAACAGCGATCCGGTCAGCATTGCGGATGGTGGAAAGACGGTGGGCGATAATAAAAACTGTCCGGTCTTTCATCAGATTGTCCATCGCTTTCTGCACGACAGCTTCGGATTCGTTATCCAGTGCGCTGGTAGCTTCATCAAGAATGATCACCGGAGCATTTTTCAATATGGCCCGGGCGATAGCCACCCGCTGCCGCTGACCTCCGGAAAGAGTGATGCCGCGTTCACCGAGTTCCGTATCCAGGCCGTCGGGCAGAGCAGCAAGGGTGTCGGTCAAATGCGCGGATTTAACAGCGGCGGCCAACTCCTCTCCGGTGGCTTCGGGTTTGCCCATCATGATATTTTCACGGATGGTGCCGGAGAAAAGGAAGTTGTCCTGAAAAACAATGGCAATGTTATCCCGCAGTGAACGCAGGGAAATATCGCGTACATCCACCCCGTCGAACTTCAATGCCCCGGACTTGATATCGTAGAAACGGGGCAGAAGATTGACCAGAGTGGATTTACCGCCGCCGGAATTGCCGACAATGGCCAGAGTTTCATTTTTGGCGACACGCAGATCGATATTATGAAGCACCTCGTTGCCGTCCTCATATTCAAAACAGAGATTTTCAAAGGTGACAGCCTCTTTCAATCCGGTCATTTCCACCGGGGAGGCAGCTTCTGAAATTTCGCTGCGGCAGTCAAAGAGTTCCAACACGCGGCTCAAAGCGACAAAGGTCGTCTGGATATTGGTAATGGCATGGCTCAGTGATTTGATCGGCTTGTACAACAGCAGCAGCGAAGCCAGAAATGAGGCAAAACCGCCGGAAGTAAGTGTGCCGTTGTTGATAAGGTAAGTACCGAAGCCCAGAATTATCGCCACGCCGACCGATGATATCAGATGCATGACCGGCGAAAGCCAGATCAGCCGCTTGGACAGCGAAATATTCACATGAAAGGCGTCCCAGGTGAGTTTTTTGAAAAGTTTATTCTGCCGCTGCTGCAGATTGTACGCTGCCATAACTTTGTTGCCGGAATAAGTTTCATTGACGTTGGTGGTCAGTTGTCCGCCGATGACCATATTCTGATTGGAAGCGCGTTTGATCCGTTTACGCAGCAGCGAAGCGGGCAGAAAAGCGCAAACCAGCACCAGCACCCCGACAATCGCCAGCTGCCAGCTGCTGTAAAGCATCACCGCGATCAGACCGACAGCACTGCAGGCGGTGGTAACGATGGTTTTAAGCTGATCGACAAAACTGGTGGAGGCGGTCACCGGGTCATTCATATAACGCGAAATGATCACTCCGGAACTGTTTTCATCAAAAAACTTCGGATGCATACCGATGAGATTTTCAAAGAGAGCCATCTTTATATCATTGGTAATGCGTTGACTGGTCCAGATGCAGATATATTGATTGATATACTGCAAAAGTCCCTGAAACGCGGTGAATGCCACCACACAGAAAGGGATGATAAATGCCAATTGCAGACTGGTGAAAGAAAAATCTATTCCCAGAAAGGTGAATGCCAGATCATTGCCGCTGATGACATAATCCATATACGGTTTAAGCACGAACGCCGTCACACCGTCGAGCAGTCCCAAAGGCAGAGCGATCAGGAACCCGATGATTATCCGGGGGATATACGGTTTGACGAATGGGTACATCCGCTTGATCAGCCATGAGTAGGCGAAAGATTTTTGGGCAGTGGTTTCTTCGAGTTTCATAATATAATATTTCTCCGGCAAAGCATGATAACTGTTGACATTTTCTAAAGATACCCCCGAAATCCGGATATTTCAAGCCTGAAAGCGCAAAAAGCCGTTTTTCTCCGGCGGATGTACAACAGGATCTGACAACAGCGACATCTGATATAAGATTTGACAAATACGAATTAACGTGCTATGTTATTAGCGTAATCACATGATTATCAATCATTATTTCATAATGTGAAATTACGGCACATCTTAACTTCACAATGTGAAATTAGCGGAGAAACTGGGTCTTGAACGGAGAAAAAAAAATGAAAAAAATTTTATTCGTGATATTTGCGCTCATCCTGCCTTTTCTGAATCAGGCGGCAGAGAGGATCAGCGGCCGGGTATTTGACCGGAATTCCGGCAAAGGCATCTCCGGCATGCTGGTTTCCGATGGGACCAACATTGTCAGAACCGCTGCCGACGGCACCTATGATCTGGAGCTTGGCGGCAAACGGGCGTATGTCATGCTGCATGACACCGGAACTTTCCGGGCGGACAAACGCTTTGTCAAACTGGAAAAAGGTAAAACTGTATACGACTTCCCCGGCCGGAAGAGTGCAAATAAAAAGGAAATAACCTTTCTCCATTACGGAGACCCGGAAACTGAAAATATGGCCATTTGGAGCGATGACCTCATTGAACTTGCCAAAAATCTCAAAGTCGATTTCGTGGTAAACGGCGGGGATATCTGCAATCTGCACGGCATGACCGCCCATGCCGGACGTTTCAAAGCTGAAAAGCTCCCATTTGATCACTTTTATGTTGTCGGCAATCACGATATCAATAAGCCAGAACCGGCTGCTTATGAACGCATTATCGGACCTTACTGGTACAGTTTCGAGCGCGGCGGCGTAGTTTTCATTGCCGCACCGATGAAGTATGGCGATATCGGTTCGATGATGGCTGGCAGCAGCAGCAAATATTCCCGGCCCTATACGATGGAGGAATTCGGTACTTATCTGGAAAAACTTCTGGCCATGCTCCCGGCCGATCAGCCGAAATTCTTTATGATGCACGGTACTCCGTCCACCGGGACTGCCGATATAACATTCACCACTGAATCCGGGAAAAGCATCCCCATCAGCAAATACAATGTGCAGGGAGTGATTCTGGCGCACAGCCATTACAATCTGGTCGTCCACTATCCGGGTACTTATTCCATCTATGTCACCAGCCATACCAATATGGGCGGCGAAGACTGGAACCCGGCCGCCGCCAGAGTACTAAAATATGACGGTAAAAAGTGGTCGAGCGAACTTGTCTGGTCGGGACAGCATAAAGTACTTTCGCTTATGTCCTTTGCCAATAACGGCAATACCGTACTGTCGGTGATCGCCTGCAATTCGGCTGATCCGGTGGTCAAAGTCACCGCCGGTACAGAAAATAAAAGTGTGGAACTGCAGACCCTTTCCAAACTGGCGTATCAGGCGGAACTTCCCGGCCTGATCTCCGGCAAGGTGACAGTTACGGCGCAGACCGTTTCCGGAAAAACTTTCAGCAGAGAGTTTTCCATCGCGCCGGCAGCACTCAAACCGGCAGACAGGATCACGGATAATTGGAATAATTTCCTCGGCAACGCCGCACACAATGGATTTTATCCCGGAGCCGAACCGGTTATTTACCGCAATGTCCGGTTCATTTCCCCGGTCAAAGGAGAAATTTTAATGGCTTCTCCGGTGGTGACAGACGGCAAAGTTTTCACCGCGACCATCGACAATCACAACAGTTTCAATGGCGGCATCTATGCCTTTGATGCGGCGACCGGGAAAAAACTCTGGGGCAGACGGATAAAAAACAGTGTTCCCAACTCGCTGGCCGCCGGGGACGGCAAAATTTTCGCCATCGACCTGCGCGGCAAAGTTTACGCACTTAATATGCAGGGGAAACTGCTCTGGACGGAAAATACTTACTGCTCCGATTACCGGATCATGACCGCCGGAATAGTTTACAGCAACGGCAAGGTTTTCGCCGGCAGCCGGGATACTCTGCGGGCGATCGATGCAGCTTCAGGTAAAGTGATATGGCGCAACCCGGCCAAAAGTTTTGATACCGGTTCGGTAAATACCATCACCGTCGGCGGCGGCGTGGTGTGTACAGCAACCAACGGCGATGGGATCTATGCATTTGATGAGAACAGCGGCAAACTGCTCTGGAAGCATGAACGCGGTCAATTCGGCGGACAAAGTGCCAGTGCGGTTTACAATGACGGCAAATTCTATGTCAAAGGTACCAAAACGCTCTTTATCCTTGAAGCTGCCGGAGGCAGGATCATCGCGCAGAAAGATATGGGCGAAAGACTTTACCCCTCTGTCATGCCCATACTGGTGACCGGCAAAATGGTGATCGTACCGGCCGCTGCCGGAAATATCTACTGTCTGGATAAAAACACGCTTGAAATCATCCGGACCATTCCGCTGAGTAATAATGCCATGATGAAAACCGGACCTTATCAAACCTGGAACCGTTCCCGGGCTTCGCTGGCCGCCGGAGCAGTCATCCGGGGCAATATCATATATCTGACCAATGCCGACGGTCACCTTTACATGATCGACACCGATACCGGGAAAACAGTTCATAAGATCGAACTGGGGATCCCCGGATTCTGTGCTCCGGCATTTGCCGGTAATAAAATGTATGTGACAGATTTTGCCGGCAGGCTGATCTGTCTGGAATAAGGGAGGAACCGGAACCTGGTAAAAATCAAATACCGACAGTAAAAATTGCCTTGACAAGTTGAAACAATAAAAAATATTTTTCAAACCCCAACCAAATCGAAAGGAAAGAAAAAATGAAAAAACAAATGCTTCCGAAAGAGAATTACACCCTTGCCGGCAAGGGTGTAAAGCACTGCTTTACACGATCAGCATTTACGCTGATCGAACTTCTGGTGGTCATCGCGATCATCGCCATTCTGGCAGCCATCCTGCTGCCCGCCCTCAACTCAGCCAGAGAGCGCGGCAGAACCGCCAGCTGTATGAGCAATCTGAAACAACTCGGAACCGGCTGGGCGATGTATGCCGACGCCAATGACGGTTTATATTTGCCGGTCAGATGGTATAATGGGACAAGTAATGGTACCAACTGGGTTGAAAATATGGCCTCTTATGTCGGAGTGACAATTGATAAATCTGCAAAATATCACGTTTCATTAACCAGTCCGTTTTATTGCCCCAATCAACGAATATTCGAAAAAGAAGTAAATTATGTTTCATATGGATTGAATGAATTATTTTTTACTGGCGGGTCATCCGGAGATTACGAAGTACGCAAAACCAGTTCCATTAAAAACTCATCATCATTAATGACTCATGCTGACACTTGGTATCATGCCAATTACAGTAACTCAGATTACACTAAGGCACAAAATCGTTCTCGCGGCAGAGAATTGATTGAAGGTATCCAGCACATCGCTCCGCGACACAAAAAAATGATAAATGCCCTTTATGCTGATGGTCATGTCGCTTGTGAAGACGGAGAATGGTTCGGTTCTGGAGATACCAATTATTACCCCTACCGCGAGGGAGGAGCTTACACATTTAAGGCCAGTTACTTCGGCACATATTCAGATATCAGTCCCTATTGATTCAGAAAGGTAACAGAGAGATGAAACATACCCTTTTTGTGCTCTTTTTTCTGATGACATCACTGGCGGTATCTGCCGCCAATCCGGTGGCCATCAGATGTGACAAAGCACCGAAACTGGATGGCAGACTGGATGATGCCGTCTGGAAACAGGCAAAGGTTTTTGATAAATTTTTCGTTATCAATACCGGGAAAAAACCAGATCACCGCACCGAAGTGCGGATCCTTTACGATGACAAAGCATTCTATTTCGGCTTCCGCAGCTTCTGGGCTCCGGGCAAGCCGGTGATCCCGCCCTCCTATCCCCGGGATGCCGGTACCGGACTGGGCAGACATGAATGCGTGGAGATCATGCTTGATATCGGTGCGACCGGCAGCGAATACTTCCACTTTTTCATCACCGCCGGCAACACCATGCTCGACCGTTACTGCAATCAGGGCGGTTATGTCGCCAATATCCGCTGGAATTCAACTGCCAGAAGCAAAGTTTCCACCTCTCACCCGGACTATTGGGAATGCGAAGTAATGATCCCTTACAGCACGCTGGAGATCCGCAACGATAAAAACGGCAAATTCCCGATCAATATCAATATCGCCCGGGGGGCGCGTAGCGTGTTTGAGGATTCCAGTATCGGCAGCAACGGGCTCTTTCACAATGCCGGAGCATTCCGCAAACTCGAAGGTTTTGATATGGATCTTTCGCCGTACGCGTGGAGCTTCACGCCGCCGGTGATCAAGACCTCTTCTGCCGGAAAAACCATCTGCGCCGATGTTTCAAGCAATATCGTCAATAACACCGGAAAAAAACAGCAGACCAGAGTCTCCTGCATCCTGAAAAATAACAACGATGCCGGTATGGCTTCGGTAAAAAAGGATTTTGCTCCCGGCAAAACTGAAACGTTCACTGCTGCCGGCATCAAATTGGGCGAAGCCGGAAATTACACCTGCTATATCACGGTCCATGATCAGAAAAATACAGTTCTGCACCGCAGTTCCTTCCCGGTGAAAATCGGTTTTTCACCGCTGGAAATCACTTTGTGCGATCCCCATTACCGCGACGCGATCTTTGCTACGCAGAATTTGAAAGAAATTTCCGCTGATATCAGAATCAATCTCCCCGGACGGGCCGCCAAAGTCGCTCTGCTCGATGATAAAGGCAAAATTTACGGCGAAAAACTCCTCAAAGTCAGCGGCAATGTGAAGTTCGATGCCGCCAAACTGCCCGACGGAAATTATAAACTCACCGCTTCGATCGCAGATGATCCGGCTGCCGGAACAGTGGAAAAAGCCTTCCGCAAATTGCCCTATCTCAAAAATGAGGTATGGCGCGGCAAAGACGGCAACTGGTATGTCGACGGCCAAAAATTCTTTATCACCACCGAATGGAACGCCCGCAACCATCATATTGAAGGTATCAAAACTTCCAAAACCAGTTTTGACAACGGGCTGCCCGCCGGGGTCAGACGGCTGACCAGAGAGTTCTCCGAACATCCATTTACCACGATGATGAAATCCGGCAAAGCGGAACTTTCGGCAGAAGATCTGGCTCTGATCCGTTCAACTGCCAAAAAACTTTCCGTCGATCCGGATACTTTCGCCCACTTCCTGGTCGATGAACCGGATAACGGCCGCTTCCCGCAGAAAATGCTGCTCACTCTCGCCGCAACCATCCGTGAAGCCGACCCGTATCATCCGATATTCGTCTCCAATAATACGGTTGACGGCATGATGGACTACATCGATGCCGCTGAAGTCAACGGCCTGCACCCGTATCCCCACATCGACCGGGATAAGCAGAAAGCCAACATGGGGCAGGTGGTTTCCTACCTTGACCGTGCCGTGGATTTCTACAGAAACATCGGTAAAGAACAAACCATCGCCTATATGCAGCAGGGATTCAACTACACTGACTACGGTGCCATCTACACCCGGACACCCTCTTATGATGAGATCCGGACGGAGTTCCTCCTCGCCCATATCATCTGCGCCAGAGGTATCTTTGCTTACACCGCACCGGATGGCAGATATTATCCGGAATTAAAGATCGGTATGGTCGAATTGATGAAGGAATTCAACCATTACGGCAATATCTTCATGGAACCGGAAGCAAAAACTGCCGCCATGAGCGCCAAAGGCGGCCCGGTGCGCTGGATTGTCCGGAAATACAAGGGCGATTACTGGATCTTTGCCGTTTCCACTGATGACAAAAAGCATCAGATAACTTTCGATATCCCGGAAATCGGCGGCAAAAAAGTTCAGGTCTTTGCCGAAGAACGCTTCATTACCGCAGTAAACGGCAAATTCACCGACACCTTTGATAATTTCCAGGTGCATGTCTACACGACAAGCAGTGAACTTCACCCGGAAATATCGGTTGCCAAAGCTGAAAAACTGATCGCTGAAGCCAACGCCGCACGTAAAGTCCCCGGCAGTCTGCTCTGGCAGAAGTTTGAGGATGTCACTGTAAGCATCACCACCAATTCCAATGCCAAAGTGTTCCGCCGCCCCATCGATACCTTGTGGCATCTGGCCGACGGTATCAAATTCGATAAAAATTACGGCGGTCAGCGTTTCGCGTGGCTTTCCAACGCAAAAGAGTTGCCAGTCTGGGTGCAGATGGATTTCAAAAAGCCGCAGACTTTCAGTAAAGCGGTCATCTGGTGTCTGGACAAGAGTTTGAAAGATTACACCATCTCGGTCAACGTCAACGGCAAATGGGTGGAGATCGCCAAAGTCACCGGCGGTAAAGAGTACAAACGGGAATTCAACTTCCCAACCGTAACCGCCACCGGCTTGCGGTTGGATGTGACCGCCACCAACGGCGACCGTGCCGGAGTAAGCGAAATAGAGATATTCAAATAAGGTAATGTTTTTCGGGGAGAGAAAAACATTTTCTCTCCCGTCCCCCTCTCTGCTTTTCAAAAAGCAGGATTTTCAATCAGATAAGGAATATACATCATGAAAAAAACAGCTGTACTTTTATTTTGTGCCGCCGCCTTCACTCTGGGCGCAACAGAAAAATCCGCACCGGTCGTTGAAGTGGAAATGGTTCCAGCTGCCATTAAAGATGCTTCGGCCAATAATCTGCCGGTTTCCATCACTCGCGGTCAATTTCTCACGCCGGTTGACGGACCGGAAGGAAAAAAAGCTCTGCTTTTTGATGCCAAAAAAGGTCTGGCTTTCCGTAAACGGGCCGGAGGAGCATGCATCATTGTCAAAGGGATGAATAAGTTTGATTTCACCAAAGGCTTCGCGCTTTCGGCGTGGTACAAACTGGCTGCAGATGCCGGAGACGGCTTTGATCTGGCGGCTACCGCCAAAGGCAGCAAAGGCCCGGGGTTCCGGATCACTTATGATTACAAAACCTGGCGGTGGCTCACCGGCGACGGCAACAGTTTTAAAGTGCTGGCCACCGCCAAGGGTAAAACCCCCATCGCCAAAGATGTCTGGACCCATATCGTACTCTCCTTTGACGGCAAAACAGCCCGGATCTATCTCAACGGTGAATTGGCCGCCGAAACCGCCCCCGGTGAAATTTTTCCGCTGACCAACGGTGAAGATTTCCTCACCATCGGGGCCTATTCCCGGGGGTACTATTACTACTTTGACGGAGCGATCGCTGATATGAAAATCTACAACCGCCCGCTGGAAACTTCCGAAATCATCGGTGAAGCCCAGGAACTTGATGAACTTTAATTTAAAAAAAGCAACTGTTTTATGACTCTCTATTGGAACCCATCTGCCGTACCGGCAGAATTACATCCGGTCATCCGCACTCTGGCCGAAGAATACCCGATCATCGAATGTGCGGAAAAAAGCAATCTTTCCTTTGAAAAATGTGACTGCAAAGAACATCTTTCTGTCCAAAAAAATGACGGTAAATTCACCGTCACCTACGGCAATGCCTCTTTTGCCGGCCGGGGGATCGGCTATGCGCTGGCCGGGTTGGAAGCGGATGAAAAAATCTGCTTTGATACTCACGGTATTCTGCTGGATTGCTCCCGGACAATGGTCGTCACGCCGGAATATTTCAAAAAATGGCTCCGGAGGATGTCTCTGCTCGGCTACAACATGGCCATGCTCTACACTAAAGATGCTTATGAAGTGCCCGGAGAAACCTACTTCGGCTTCATGCGGGGAACATACTCTCTGGAAGAAGTGCGGGAAATAGATGCCTATGCCAAACAGCTCGGTATCGAAATGATCGCTTCCATTCAGGCCCTCGGCCATCTCGAACCGGTCTTGCGCTGGCACATCTACGAAATGGACAAAGATACCGACAATGTCATCATGCCGGATGCGGAAAAAACTTATACCATGCTGGATAAAATGCTCAAATTCTGGAGTGATGCATTCGATTCCCGCCGCATCCATCTGGGGATGGATGAAACCCACGACCTCGGACGCGGCAGATTTATGGATATCAACGGTTATGAGCGTCCCTTCGATATCTACAACCGCCACTTGAGAAAACTCTGTGCCATCTGCGGCAAATATGATCTCCAACCGATCATCTGGGGCGACATGTATTTCCGCTTCGGCAACAAGGATCAGGAATATTATTCCGACAGTTCGCAGATCCCGCAGGATGTACGTGATGCCATTCCCAAAGAGGTCCAGCTGGCCTACTGGGATTACACCCACCGGGATGCGGAAACTTATGCCGGGATGCTGCAAAGCACCCGCGCGCTCAATGGACATGCGCCCATGATGGCCTCCGGAATCCATACCTGGGCCAGACTGTGGTGCGATTTTGAATTGACCAAAGCAACCGTTTCCGCCTGCATTGCCGGGTGTCAGCAGCAGAATGTCCGGGAAATCGTTTACACCATGTGGGGCGATGACGGCGGATACTGCGAATTTGAATCAGCATTTGCTTCAATGGCCTGGGCAGCAGATAAAGCATTCAACGGCGAAGCGTGTGACCAACGTATTGCCGGAGTTTTTGCCGCAGTCTGCGGCACAGATTATTTCCTGCAGACTGAACTGGGAAAAATGGAGTTCCAGCACAGTGAAGGCATCCTCGACCGCTGGACCAATGTCAACACCGCCACCGTCCTCTGGGATGATCCGGTCATGGGTATCGTCTGGCACGAAATGCTCCATCACGGTGCTGATATCTGGGACCGGACACTGGCCGAATACCGCCGGTTGATCTCTCTGATCCATGATAAACGCAATGATAAAAATGCCGGATATATCGATTATGCCTGGAATATTCTCAACGTTCTGATCAAAAAACTTGAATTCCGGAAAAAACTGGTTTCCGGCTACCGTCAGCGCAACTTCACCACTCTCCGCGAAGCCTGCGATATGGTGCCGGAAATCTGCGATGCGCTGGATATGCTCAATGATTCATTCCGCGAACAGTGGTTCAGAGGATACAAATCCTACGGCCTGGAGATCATGCAGATCCGGCTGGGCGGCCTGAAAGAACGTTACATCGAGGCGGTGCGCCGGATCGACGAATTGGAACAGGGCATCATCAACAATATCCATGAACTTGACCATGATTACGATACCATCGGCTGGGGCGAACTGCGTTACCGGATGATCGCCACCGGCGGCTGGTTTGTGTGAGGAGAAGCTATGAAAAGAAACCGTACCCCCTATACCGGAATAAACTGGGAAAAAGCTCTGAAAATCACCGGCTGTACCCACATGCACTGTACCACACAGGAGATGTTGGATGATTTCGTCAGTCAGGGGCTGGAATTTGCCACTTTTTCCAACTATTATCCGTCAGCCCCCTGGTATCCTCTGCGGGATATCAGAGAAAACAGCTTCCGTATAAGTCAGAACGGCATAGTGAAAAACCACCGGATCATCCGTGACCGGATCGATTTTGCCGCCGCCGTCAGTCAGTGGGATGAAAAACTGGCCGCCCGTCTGCCGGCCGATCCGGGAAAACCGGTTTTCAACAATATCCCGGAATATCTGCTGGAAGCTCCCAATGCCGAACATCACTGGTTCGCCGATCACAATGTCTATCTGCACATCTGCGCTCCGGGTTCATACCTGAGTACCAGCCATTTTGACCGGAAACATGAGTTCAAACTCCATGAACACGGCTATGCTCTGGGGTGTCCGGTTTCATGGAAAAACGCACTGGATGCCATGTTTGAATCCCTGATGATCCCCGATGGCGGCGGTGCGGTGATCGCCCATCCGCACTGGTCGCATTTGCCGATAAGTTTTCTGATGGAAGTTCTGGATTACGATTCGCGGGTGCTGGGGATAGAGGTTTTCAACTACAATAACGTGGATTATACAGAAAACAGCGAAGTGGAGTGGGATCATATTCTGGCCACCGGCCGGCAGTGTTTCGGCTTTTTTGTCGAAGATCATACGATGGAAACCTGGAAAGGCAAATGCATTCTGCTGCCGGAAGAGCGGACCGCCGAAGCGTGCCTGCGGGCTTACCGGCAGGGCAATTTCTACGGCGCGATCCTCGGCAACGGCTGCGAATTTGAATATATCAATTTCGACGGCCGTACCCTGCGGGCCAAATGCAACCGCCCGATGATCTTCCAGCTGACCACCGCCCAAGGGGTGGAAGTGGACTCTTACGGCAGTGATGAATTTGTCTATCAGCTCAATGAAAATGAGCGCAGTAAACACGTTTTTCTCCGGCTGACTGCCAGCGAACACCATTCACGGGAAAAACTTTTCGCTCAGCCTTTCATGCTCGTATGATCCGGATATTTTGCAGAATCAGCTTGACAAATACAGTTTTTTACGTTATATTTTGAGATGTGTTCTGTCACTGTAAAATATCGGAAGTACCATGATAACCCAAAAAGAGATCGCACGGATACTCGGAATCAGCCAAATGACCGTTTCCGCCATTATGCGCAACGGTGAACTGGCAAAACGGTATCGCCCGGAACTGCGGGAAAAAGTCCTGAAAACTGCCGCACAGTACGGTTACTGCCGCAACGAGATCGCCTGCGCAGTACGTTACCGCAAAAGAAATGTCATCGGGTTCGTTTCACAGGAGTTGGGCAACGGATATTCCGGGGTTATCCTGCAGGGTGTGATCGATGCAGCGGCTGAACATTCTTTTCTGGTGAAAATTTTTTCCATCAACAGCAGCAGCACTCCCGGTCATAATTCCCTCGCTGAAACAGCTGCCAATCTGGCCGGTCAATGCATCGGCCAGCGGCTTGCCGGTTTGATCTGCTTCGATGTGGTCTTCCCGGAAGTGGTGGAAATCATCAACCGCAAACTGTACGATAACGGCATCCCGCTGCTGATGGCCAACGACCAGTCATATTTGGCCGCCAACAGCATCGGAGTATATTCCGATAATGCCGCCAGCGGTAAATTGGCTTTTGAACACTTCCACGCTCTCGGACATCGGAAATTTGCCCTGCTGGGAGGATACCGATGGACAGATAAAAACCGGTTGCTCCTGAAATCATTCAAACAGGCCGCCGAAAGTGCCGGTATCCCGCCGGAAAATGTGCTGGATCTGATCCAGGATGAGGATTGGGATTATCATATGTATAGAGAACCGCTGCTGGATATCAGGCCGACAGCTGTTTTTACCACCTGTGATCCGGTCGCCTTGAATACCATGACCTCGCTCACAGCCGACGGCTTCAAAATCCCCCGGGACTTCGCCATCATGGGAGTGGGAAATCTCGCCTTTTCCAGAGTGTGCCGCCCCGGATTGACCTCGCTGGATGAAAATTTGTACTCCATCGGTTATCGCTCTGCGGAATTGATCCTCGCTCACGGATGCAATCCGGTCGAAGAACCTTACCGCGAATTGATCCGTCCTTCCCTGGTCATCAGAGAATCGACCGCCGCTGCAGAATAAAAATTACATTTTTTTTCAATCACGTATTTGACAAAACATTTTCCAGAGACTATATTAGACGCCGTGGCTATATTTACGTAAATATAAAATATGATTTCTGCTACGTTCGCAAAAAAATTCAGTTTTCAGCGAATGGTTTTATCAAAAGCCGCAATTACGGCAAAAGGGATTCTTATGAAAAAAAACTGCTATGACCCGTCTGCACCGGAGATCGACATGCAATTCCGGCCGGTGCCGTTCTGGAGCTGGAATGATCGACTGGAAAAATCCGAATTGCTCCGGCAAATCCATGAGCTGTATCAGGCCGGCAACGGTGGTTTTTTCATGCACGCCCGGGGCGGCTTGAAAACAGAGTATATGGGGCAGCAATGGCTGGATGCGATCAGCCTCTGCACCCGCGAAGCTGTAAAACTCGGCATGAAACCCTGGCTTTACGATGAGAATGGCTGGCCGTCGGGCTTCGGTAACGGTCTGGTCAACGGACTCGGCACGGAATATCAGGCCAAATATGCCAAACTGCTGCCGGTAACCGGAATATCTGACCGGAAGCAGATTCTGGCATGGTACGATGAAAACGGCAGGCGGCTGCCGGATGACAATAATGCCGCATACGCCCTGCAGATCTTTGTCAATCCTTTTTATGTGGATAATCTCAATCCCGCCGTAGTCCGGGAGTTTATCAAGCAGATATATCAGCGGTACTGGGATGAGCTGCCGCCGGATGTCCGGGAAAATCTGACCGGTATTTTCACCGACGAACCGCAGCTCTCCTGCGACGGTATCCCCTGGTCAATGGTTCTGACTGAGAAATATCGTGAAGACTGCGGCCGGGAACTGCTGGATGATTTTCCCGAATTGTCTCTGGAAACCGGCAATTGGCGGCAGACCAGAATCCGGTTCTGGAAGAGCGTCACCACCCTTTTCCGGGACAGCTACATCAACCAGATCGGGCAGTGGTGCCGGGAACACAACTGGCAGTTGACCGGACATCATCTGATGGAAGAATCTTTTGACTCGCAGCTGAATATAAATGGTTCTGTCATGCCCCAATATGAAGGTTTCACCAGTCCGGGCATCGACCATCTATACCGGGTATCCACCTTTCTGACTCCGGAAATACAGGTCGTTTCCGCTTCCGCCATGAATGGGCAGCGGCAGGTTCTGGCTGAAACTTTCGGCTGCAGCGGTTGGAACTTCAACCTGCGGGGCATGAAGTGGCTCGCCCAGCAGCATCTGGTGCTGGGGATCAATCTGCTGTGTCAGCATCTGGCCGCCTATTCCCTGCACGGTCTGCGTAAACGGGATTATCCGGCATCCATTTTCTACCAGCATCCGATGTGGAAATATGTACGGCAGTTGAATGACAGTTTTTCCCGTGTCGGCCGGATGCTGGCAACAGGAGATATCGAGTGTGAAGTACTGGTAATTCACGGGGAAAGTTCGGCGTGGATGCGCAGTCACGGCCACTTTCAGGATCATTTCAGCGGTAATATTTTCCAAAACTTCTGTCAATTATCCCAGATGCTGAGTGCTGCCGGAATACCATTTCACTACGGCGATGAGATCATGCTGGCGGAAAAAGGTACGGTCAGCGGCGGCAAACTGCGTTCCGGTGCCATGAGTTACTCCTGTGCAGTTATTCCGGCAGTGGATAATCTGTTGAGTTCGACGGTGCAACTCCTGCAGAAATTTTCGGCACAAGGCGGCAGGATCATCCGCTTGGCCATGCCGGAGAACGGTGATTTTTATATCGACGGCCGGCTGCCGGAGGAAAGTGAACTGCAATTTCTCAATCAGATACCGGTCTGCCCATCTCCGGAAGAAGCCGTTGCATTTCTCCGGCAGTTTCCGGCTCTGGAGATCCGTAATATCGGCGGTCAACCCGGACGGGTTCGCGGCACCTGGCGCAACTTCCCGGAGAAAAGTGAACGCTGGTATTATCTTGCTGACTTTGCTTTTCTGCCTGAAAACCGGATACCGGATGAAGATTTCCTGACCGAGATCCACTCCAATGTCCCGGAAGTGGAATCAGCCTGCGCTCTGGAAATAACGCTGCCGTTCCCCGCCGACTTTGCCGAAATCATCGACCAGGAAAGCGGTGCAGTTTCCGGACATGCTGACCTGATTTGCCGTCCGGACGGCAAATGCACTTTTCTGAAAACGATTCCGGCAGCCGGTTCTCTTCTGTTGCGGACCGGATACCATTCCGGCAGCAACCGGCAGATCGACCTGACGGCCAATTGGCAGGTGCATACAGATGATAATGTCATGACTCTGGAAAAAGTTGCATACCGGCTGGAAGACAGCAGCTGCCGGCCGGAGGAAACAGATACCCTGAGCCTTTTCAACCGGCTGCTTGCTCTGGGAAAAGATACCCCTCTGCAACTTTGTTACACATTTGAAGTTTCTCCGGAATTCGATCCGGAAAAAGCGGATTTGAAAATAGCTGTTGAACCGGATGACAGTGCGGCATATTTTCTCAACGGCACGGAGATCAAACCGGAATTTCTGCCGGGATATTTCCTCGACCGGTCCATTCGCATACTGCAGCTGCCGGTCACTGCGATCCGGGCGGGAACAAATTTCTTTGAAGTAAAAAGTATATTCAGCCAAAGTCCGGAGATCCGGGCAGCAGTAATTCGGGCTAAAGAATTCGGCAGTGAAGCCAATAAACTCTCTTTTGACAGTGAAGTGGAAGCGGTTTATCTGCTCGGCAAATTCGGGTGTTTCTGCCGGGGAGAATATCGTAAGGAAAAAGCCGGATCGTTCTTTCTTGCCCCCTCATTCATCATCGGCAATATGCCGGAAACGGTGGATTCCGGACGGTCAGTGCTGCAGGGATTCCCGTTTTTCACCGGAACGCTGGTTCTGGAAAAAGAGATCGAACTCTCCGGAACCGATGCTGCCGGATTCCGGAAACTGTGCTGGTCGCAATTCAAAGCCGATACGGTGCAGGTAACGGTAAACGGGAAATCGTCCGGATGGATTTTTGCCCCTCCTTATGAATTCGATCTGACCAACCTGCTGAAAGAGGGGAAAAATCATATCAGAGTAGCTCTGGAAACCTCCTGCCGGAACACTCTGGGGCCGTTTCACACACCGGAAACCGAACCGATATGTACTTCACCGGGATCGTTTCTGACTGAACAGGACTTTCTCGGCAAGTATCATCCTGGAAATGTCGCTGAATACGGAGTGCTGGAACCATCTCCGGAAAAAATAGTTATCTGCTGATCCGGATTCCGGGCAGGCGGGATTTTACTGATTGAAACGGAAAACTGACAATATTTGAAATATTTTTGAATTTACTTTAGTTGACAAGGAGATTTTCGGGAGTATATTATTTACGTAAACAACCGTCCCGGCAGAATAATCCGGCGATTTTTATATTTACGTAAATGCCAATTATCCGGAGGAGGTTCAAAAAACAAGACAGCGGCAAACATAAATTATTAATCAGCAATCGGAAGAAAAATTTGCAATCATTGGCAGTGTGTTCATCAACCAACCAAACACAAGGAGTTAAAAAACATGAAAAACACGATGTCGGTAAATGGGAATTACTCCCTTATGTTCAAGGGAGTAAAGGTGTTCAGCTTTACGCTTATCGAATTGCTTGTCGTAATAGCGATCATCGCCATTCTGGCGGCGATACTGCTGCCTGCGCTCAATTCTGCCAGAGAACGCGGCCGCAACACCACCTGTAAAAACAATCTCTCCCAGCTGGGACGTTTCATGATGCTGTACGCTGATGACAATGACGGCCATGCCCATTGGAACAGCGGCGGCAGCGGTGCCATATCCACCTCATATGCTCTGCCCGGCAGCAGCACTTATAAAACCTCTTTGCCCTTCAGTGCTTATGTCGGCTATGCCGCCAATGACAGTTCCGCCAAGAAAGGAGATTCCCTTTACCGTTGTCCTTCAGCGGCCAAAGGAAATGGCGGAAGTACAGACTATTCCTACGTCAGTTATGGCATGAATTGGTATATCGCCTGCAGTGCCAATGGCAATAAAACCACCAGACACAACTCTCCCAGCGCGACCAGCCTCTTTGCTCCCGGTCCTCAAGCCGCCCCCTGGAATTACTCTGAAAGTACCGATTACTCGGTAATGGCCAAGAGACACAGCAAATCATATCTGCTCAACATCAACTATCTGGACGGGCATGTCGCGGAATTGCAGGAAGCTCCGCCGACAAGCGGTCAGAATGTGTTTTTCAAAAGTTATTGACCGGTCTGCTTGAGGATATCATAAATGAGACACATTATTTCTGCAATATTTGCATATTCAGCTGTTATTCTGGCGGCGGCGGACCAAATACCGGCTCTGATGCCGGAAAGACCGCGTAAAATTGTTATCGGTCAGGAAAATACTCTGCCAATGATCCGCAACGGACAGACGGAATTTGTGATTGTCTTAACTCCTGACAGCGGCAAAGCAGCTCAATTCGCCGCCGGAGAACTTGCCGTACACCTCTCCGGGATCGCCGGTTCGCCAATTCCGGTAGTGGACACGCCCCCGGCAGACAAAGCGGCGATCATCGTCGGCTCTCCGGCAATTGCTGCTGCGTGGGGGATCAACCCTGCAGAGTTTGACCGGGACGGATTCATCATCCGGCGCAAAGGCAGACAAATCCTGCTTATCGGACGGGATACTCCGGGCAGATCACCTTTGAAAACCACCCTTGAACCGGGTTACAAGCGGGAGTGTGCCACGCTGTTTGCCGTCTATGACTTTCTGGAACGTTTTGCCGGAGTCAGATTCTATTTCCCCGGAGAATTGGGGGTAGTCACCCCGCCAAAGAAAGATTGGTCTTTGCCGGAAATCGACATTTATGACCGTCCGGATTGGATACAGCGGCGGTTCAGTTCCGGCAACCATTCAGGACGCCCGGCGCGTTATCCGGCAAAAATCACCGCTGACAGGAAAAATGAATTCATCGCTTACCACCAGCTGCGCAACCGCCGGGAAACTCTGCTGCTGCCGTGCTGTCACGGAATGAGCTGCCTTAAATTGATCGAGCGTTTCGGTCAATCCCATCCGGAATACTTCTGCCTCTATCCGGACGGCAGCCGCAGCAACGATCCCCATGCCCCCGGCATTCAGGGACATATATGTTATTCCAATGCCGGAATCAAAAATGAGATAGTACAGGACGGCATCGCCTTTCTGCAGCAGAAACCGGCCAAAGAACGCAATTTGAAATCATGGCACAGCTGGTGGCACCCGGTTGGATTGCCGATTTTTGATATGATGCCGACAGACGGCTTGCGACTCTGCTGCTGCCCGGAGTGCAGCAAACACTTCGGTAAAGATGCCAAGGCTGCCAACGATTACATCTGGGATTTTTTCATCGACACCGCCAATAAAATCAAAGCCGGCGGCGGGAACGGTTACGTTTCCACGATGGCATACGCTCAATACGGCAATCCGCCGGAACGGGAGATCCCGGAACATTTGATGGTGATGCTGGCCACACGCGGCCCCTGGGATCTGGATTCTCCGGAAATACTCAAGCATGAAACTGACCGGATCAAACTCTGGACCGGTAAACTCGGCCGCCGCACCTGGCTGTGGACATATCCGGGCAAATACTGGGGTATGCTTAAAGGAGTTCCGCACTCCACTCCGCGCACCATCGGCAAATACTTCAAACTGATCAGCCCGCATATTTTCGGAGCCTACATTGAATCCGACTCCGATGTATTCATATTCAACCACCTCAACCACTACATTTTCGGCAAGGTGGCATGGAACAACGATTGCGATATCGATGCTCTGCTGGATGAATATTACACCCTCATGTACGGCGCGGCAGCCGGACCGATGAAGGAGTTCTTTGAACGTATCGAAACCCTGTGGATGACCCGGATCGGCGGCAAGGCGGTAAATACTCCGCTGGGGCCGAAAATTGTCACCCCGTCGGATATCGAATTGTGGCAGGATATTTATTCTCCGGCGGAGATCAAAAAACTTGACCGGATTTTTGACCGGGCGGAAAAAGCGGTCAAAAACGGTTCATTGGAATATAAACGGATCGTATTCATGCGTGAAGAATTTTTCGGTCCGTTGAAATCTGCCGCTTCCTCCTGGCACACTCTCACCCTGGCCAGGGATGCCTTCTGCGGATACCCGGGTAAAAAACTCTATCTGCGTCCGACTTCCGGCAGAAAATCAGAAGTTAAAACTGTTGTCACTTACCGGGTCGATCCGGAATTTTTCTACTTTGATTTTGATTGCGAAGAACCTTACACCGATGATATGATCATTTCGCAAAAAGGCGGGGTATGGAGCGATTCGGAAGTGGAATTGCTGCTTGATCCCAGTGGTAAACGCACCGGATACTTTCAGATCATGGTCAATGCCGGCGGCTTCAACCGGCAGCTGCAGTACCGTGACGGTGTCGAATTACCCTGGGAGAGCAACGCGGAAATATCTTCCCGTATCACTCCGGGCAAAGGTTACAAAGTAAGTATAAAACTGCCGAAAAAGAGTCTGGGAGAGATCAGTACTGACCGGATACCGGCAGATTTCTGCCGGGTACGGGGATTAAAAAACCGTAAAGTTGCGGAATTGACCAGTTTCTGGCGGCCGTATCCCGGGAAGTTCGGTGATGTGGCAAATTTCGGCACTCTGCATCTGCAGCCGGCGGTTCCGGCACTGATCGATTTTGATTTTTCGGCCAATGTTATCAGCAACAAATATATTTACGGTTACGCGGCAGAAAAAACACTGAATCTTGACAGTGAATATTTTATTGCCGGCGGCAGATCACTGGTTCTGGTTCCGGAAAACCGCTGGTTCTCCGGCGGAGTGAAGTTGGAACCCGACAGTGAATATACCTTAAGTTATTTTGCCAAACTGGACAATGTCCGTCCTCTGAAAACCTCTGCCGATTGCGGTCTGCTGGTACGCATTTATGATGGCGGTAAAAAATATTTCCGGCTGCCTCCGACGGCTCTGCACGGTTCTGCTGACTGGAAATACTGCAGCTATACTTTCAAAACCGGCAAGGAGGCCGGTCAGAAAAAAGGCTGGTTGAATTTTTCATTGAGTCAATGCACCGGAAAAGTGTGGATCGATTGCATAAAACTCCGTAAAATCCGGTAACATACCACAGATTTACCGGAAAAACAGCGGTATATCTTTCATGCCTTGCGCACGACACTGATCCCGGCGCGCAAGGCAGTTATTCTTTTTAAACGGTTTTCTTTGCTTACTTTCTTTGCCGGAATGCTTGTAAATAATGCTTTGAACTGCTATATTGTTTGTGTAACAGTGTTTTTGACCGCAAATGGAGCAAATTTGATTTTTTATGGAAAAAGTTTGGGTTGTAAAGTTGGAAAACGGTGCCTCGTTTGAAGTGCGCGGTTCTGAGGAACTGGAGTTCAAACAGGGCGATCTGTGCGTTTTCCGCCGCGATTTTTACGAAGAATTGGGAACTGTCCGCACGCAGCTGCCATCACCGAGTATGACCTCCAGGATCGAAGATCTGCCGCAAATCCTCCGGGCCGCCGGAGAACCGGAATGCAACGAAGCAGCTGAAAACCGGATCAAAGCCAAAACCGATATGGCAGTGGTGCGCGACTGGATCGCCAGACTCGCACTGGAAATGACCCCGGTAAATGCCCACTATTCCCTTGACCGCAAACTGCTTACCGTCCAATTTTGCGCCGACGGCCGGGTGGACTTCCGGGAACTGGTCAAAGAACTCTCCCGCGCGTTGAATGTGCGGATCGAATTGCGCCAGATCGGAGTACGCGACGAAACCGGTATTTACGGCGGGATCGCCGTTTGCGGACAGGTGTTGTGCTGCAGCCGCTTCCTCAAGGAATTCAATTCGATCAATGTAAAAATGGCCAAAGAGCAGGATCTGCTGCTCACCCCCGGCACCATCTCCGGGATCTGCGGCAGATTGAAGTGCTGTCTTAAGTATGAACATGAGGGATATCTGGAGCTGGCCAAAGGATTTCCGCACAAAGGCGAATTCTGCGAAACTCCTTCCGGCAAAGGACGGATCACCGACCGCAATCTGCTGACCGGCAAAGTTAATGTGACCTTTGAAAACGGCAGCGTTTCGGTCTTCCCGGTTTCGGAAATCACCGTCTGCCAGCCAGATAAAAGCCACGACAGCAACGAAAACAAGGGCGGGAAAAACAACAAAAACCGCAACGGCAAAAATCAGCCCGGAGCTAAAAAGTGAATTCCGGAGTATTGGCAAAACTCATCGAATTGGACAGTTGCGGGTTTCTCATCTCCGGGGATGAAAGCGCAGAAGATTTCCTGCTCCGGGTGGATAAGACCCGGCAGGTTTACGCCGATTTTGAGAATATGCTTGCCGACGGCAGCAGCGTCCGGCTTTTCGACCTATTTGAAGTCAGCGCCGCCCAGCGCATCCTGCCGGAATTATCCGCTGAAGCCGCGCAGATAACTCAAAATCTCTACGGTTTTACGGTCACTCATGTCCCCGGATTCTATCTGACCAGACAGATCGGCTGGCTGTGGGGCGGCTGCCTGATCGGTGATCCGGATGAAAATTTTTCCGTTTTTTTACTGCGCGATGCATTCCGCAAACGCTCAAGATTTCTCAACTACCGCCGGGAAGAATTGCTGGCACACGAGTTGTGTCATTCCGTCCGGCAGGCGGCCGATGAACCGCTGCTGGAGGAGTATTTTGCCTACCAGACTTCGCCGTCGCCCCTGCGCCGTTATCTGGGGAATTGTTTTATTTCCGACCGGGATGCCTGGGGCTTTCTCCTGCCGGTCATGCTCCTGCCGGCGGCAGAACTGCTGCGGGCATTGTGGAATCCGGCATTTCCGTCCTGGATATTCTGGATCGCAGCGGCGGTTTATCCGGCTTATCTGCTGATCCGCAACTTCCGGTCACGACGGCTGGTCAACCGGGCGCGCCGGACGATCATCGCCGTCGGTGCCAAACGGACAGAAGCAGTTCTTTTCCGCTGTACTTTGGCAGAATTGACCGGCTTTGCCGCCATGTCCGGAGAGGAAGCGGCCGCTTTCATCCGGGAAAAATGCACCTCCTCGCCGCGCTGGCAGGTGATATATGAACGTTTTTTCCGGCCGAATCCCGGAAACAGTGAGGATGATAACCATGAAAATTGAATCTTTGATCAAAATTCTTTCCGGCGAAAACACCTTTGAGATCTATCCGGACGGCCCGGAATGCGGGGCATTGTTTCGCGGGGAAAGGAAAATTTTAAGCATCGGCCGGATACGCACCGGGAAATTCGATGAAGCTCTGGGATTGGCGGAAAAACTGCGGAAACACTTTGCCAATGACCGTATTTCCGCCCGGGCAGACAGCTTGAATGTGATCCCTTTCGGCTGTGAATATCAGGTGCAGCGGCACTGGAACTTCGCCGGTGATACCGGGGAATTGACCGTTGATATCGCTGCTGACAATGGCGGCAGGATCAGCGATCTGTCCCTTGAAGATATCTTTTTCCCCGGCAGAATAAGCGAAGTGAAATACCTGCTTGACGGCGAAAATACCATGTGCAGCAGCAACGGAAAAGGAGTCGTATATTCCGGTTCCCGGCTGCCGGTGATGGTGCAGGTGACTTTTGCCGACGGAGTGAAAGCTGAATTCTACAACGGCGACGACTTCTGGCGGTACCGGTGTGCGGAAAATTATCCCGGCGGCAGTGCTTTACATACGCTCACTCTGGATGACAGCGGTCTGCGCTGGCAGCGTCAGGTTTTGCTCCTGCCGGAAGATGCAGTCGTGGAAAAATGCCCCCGGAGATTCAAAGCCATGTTTGCCGCAGATTCCGGCAGCCAAGCTCCGGACGGGGAAAAATTCACCTTTTCCGGCTGTTTTGCTTCTCCGGCCGGACACCGGGATTTCCGGAACTTCATCCGGAAACTTGCCCCGGGAACCAATGCGGTACTGGAAGTCACCGGCCAATGGTGCTGTACTCAGGGAAATCATGTTTCCCGGCCGGGCAGAACGGTGCAGCACGGAATGCTCGGAGAACTTTTTGATGAATATATCTGGGGCAATTCAATCATGGCGCGCAAAGGCGGCTCCCTGCGGATAAATGCCGCTGTTTCCGCGATGGAGGATTCTATCATCTGCCGAAATCTGCAAAACATTCCGGCAGAGTTGATCCCGGCAGAAACGGAGGAGGCATGAGCAATATATCACGCTTCCGCCCCTGTATCGATCTGCATGACGGTCAGGTCAAACAGATCGTCGGCGGTTCACTGAATACTGCCGCCGGAGAAAAAGAGTTGAAAACCAATTTCGTTTCGGAAAAAAGCCCGGCTTACTACGCGGAACTCTACAAACGTGATCAACTCTCCGGCGGCCATGTCATCAAACTCGGCCCCGGCAATGAAGAGGCGGCTCTGGCGGCCCTGCGCGCTTATCCCGGCGGCCTGCAGCTCGGCGGCGGAGTCAATGCCGATAATGCCCAAAACTATCTCGATGCCGGAGCTGCCGGAGTGATCGTCACCAGTTTCGTCTTCGCTGACGGCATTTTCAACGAAACCAATATGAAAAAACTGCTCAAAGCGGTCGGCCGGGAACGGATCATTCTGGATCTCTCCTGCCGCAAAACCGCTGACGGCAGATATCTGGTGGTCACTGACCGCTGGAAAAATTTTACTCAACTGGAACTCAACCGCGCAACTCTGGAAAATCTGGCGGCCAACTGCTGCGAATTTCTCGTACATGCCGTCGATGTGGAGGGCAAATGTTCCGGGATCGACCGGGAACTGCTGCAGATCCTCGCGGAAAATTCCCCTCTGAAGTGCGTTTACGCCGGAGGGATAGCTTCGCCGGATGATATCCGGATCATCGCCGACACCGGAAAAGGAATGGTCGATTACACTATCGGTTCGGCACTGGATATATTCGGCGGAAACATGTCATATCAGGAAATCGTCAAATCAAATAATCAAAATGGGGTGAATTTATGAAAAACTTTCTGGCATTCGACTTGGGAGCCTCCAGCGGCAGAGCCATCATCGGCACGATAGACAACGGCAGACTTGCCATGCAGGAGGTCCACCGTTTCGCCAACGGACCGACAGAGATAGACAACTCTTTTTACTGGGATTACCCCCGGTTGTGCGAAGAGTTGAAAACCGGTTTGAAAAATGCTCTGGCCACCGGAATCAAACTCGACGGTATTTCCATCGATACCTGGGGCGTGGACTATGTACTCTTTGACAAAAAAACCATGCAGATGCGCCGGCTGCCCTACAATTACCGCGATCCGCGCACCATCAAAGCCGCTGAAAAAGTGTGGCAGGATATTCCGCAGAGCCAACTGTATGAATACACCGGCATCCAGTGCATGACTCTCAATACCATCTATCAGCTCTGCGCTCATTATGAGGAACATCCGGAAGATTTTGAAAATTCCGTATTCCTGCCGATCCCGGATGCTCTTGCTTACAGTCTGGGCGGCAATGCCACTGCCGAATACACCTTTTGCTCGACCACCAACCTGCTTGATCCGGCCACGCGCCGCTGGCACTGGCAGCTGATCGACCGCCTCGGTCTGCCCCGGGAAGTTTTCCCGGAGATCGTGGAAGCCGGAAGTGCTTCCGGACAGTTGAGTGCGGAACTCTGCGCGCAGCTGGGCTGTGAACCGATCCCCATTTTCAAGTGCGGTTCCCATGACACGGCCAGTGCCGTTGCAGCGGTTCCCGCCCCCGAAAAGGGCGAATGGGCCTATCTTTCGGCTGGCACCTGGGCGTTGCTGGGAGCAGAGCTCGATGCGCCGTGCATCACTCCGGAAAGCGAAAAAAATTCCATTACCAACGAGGGCGGAGTCGGCGGCAAGATCCGTTTCCTGACCAATATCATGGGTTCATGGCTCTTTCAGGAATTGCGCCGGGTCTGGAACAGCGAGGGCAAAAATCTCTCATTCAACGATATGGAACTTATGGCACGCAACGCCGAACCCTGCAAGTACTTCATCAATCCCAACTGTGCCGAATTTGCCGCCCCCGGAGATATGCCGGGCAATATCCGTAAATTCATCCGCACCACCGGACAGGGAACTGATATTTCCGATGCTGAAGTCATCCGGGCGGTCTATGACAGTCTGGCTCTCTATTTCGCCGGAAAAATCAGACTTTTTGAGGAACTCCTGCAAGTGAAATATGCCTGTTTGAATGTGGTCGGCGGCGGTACCAAAGACGGATTTTTAATGGAATTGACCGCCAGCGCGCTCAACCGTCCGGTGATCGCCGGACCGATCGAAGCGACAGCGGCGGGAAATATTCTGGTACAAGCGATGGCAGCCGGAGAATTATCTTCACTGGCAGAAATCCGGGAAGTTATCCGTAACTCATTTACTCTCAAAACATTCACTCCGGATGCCGAAGCTGCCGGACGCTATGCTGCGGTGGCTGAAAACTTCCGGGAAATCGCCGGATAATGACCTCCCGACGGAAAAAATCCATTCTGACACTGTTGTCCATACTGTTGAGCATTGCCGCCGCAGTATGGGCCGGGGTCATATTTTTTCCGTCGCCGTCACCGGATAATGCCGGCAAAGCAAAGATCATGTACAGCGGAGCCGGAGGCACGGTGAAAACCCTCGATCCGGCTTACGCGGATGATCTGGCCAGCCGTGACCTGACCGCATTGTGTTACGATACGCTTGTGCAGTACGACTATCAGGCGCGTCCTTACAAACTTGTTCCGTCCATGCTGGAAAAGATGCCGGAAATATCTGCCGACCGCAAAAGTTACACTTTTACGCTGCGCGATGATCTCTTTTTTGCCGATGATCCGGTATTTTCCGGCGGTAACGGGCGCAAAGTCACTTCCGGAGATGTGAAGTTTTCCATCCTGCGGATCGCGGATGCCCGCAATCACAGTCCGGTCTACTGGATATTCCGCAATAAGATCAGCGGCATCGGCCGCTTCCGGGAAAAGAGTGCTTCTCTGGCTGAAGGTGACATGTCGGTTTATGATGAGGATATTCCCGGCATAAAAATCATTTCAGAACGTGAATTTGTCCTCACCCTGGATGCTCCCGATCCGGGTTTTCTCTATCTGCTGGCCATGCCCAATGCCGGAATCGTCTCCCGGCTGGCGGCAACATCGGCCGGGCGGGATATTTCCCGGCAGCCTGCCGGCAGCGGTCCGTTTATTCTCCGACAATGGATACCCAATCTGCACTTGTATTTTGCCCGCAACCCGGATTACCGTACCGAATATTTCCCCGGTGCCGCAGATCCGGCTGACCGGCAGAAAAAATTACCGCTGCTCGATGGTATAAAAATCAGCCAGATCCGCCAGATGATGACCCAGTGGATGCTCTTTCTGCAGGGCGAACTGGACTGCAATGCTCTGGATAAAGATAATCAGGAGACTATCTCCGCCAACGGCACTCTGCTCCCGGCTCTGACCGACCGGGGGGTGGTCATGGAATATCATCCCGAATTTGAAATACGTTATGTCGGTTTCAACTTCCGGGACCCGCTGCTGGGCAAAAATCTCAAACTGCGGCAGGCTTTGCGGCAGGCTTATGATATCCGCCGCCGGATAAAACACGCTTCGGGGATGCTGCTGCCGGCGGCCGGTCCCATTCCGCAGGGGATCTCCGGCTTCGTTCCCGCCCCTCCGGCGCGCTCCCCGGAACCGGCGGAAATTGAAGCACTGTTTTCCGCTGCCGGTTTTCCCGGCGGTATCGATCCGGCTACCGGCAAAGCTCTGGAATTGACCTTCGATCAGGCCGGTTCCACCGTCGCTCACCGCCAGATGGGTGAACTGGCAGCCGATGACTGGGGCAAAGCCGGAGTAATGGTCACTTCCCATCTCAACAGCCGTCCCCGTTTTTCCGACAAACTGCGCCGGGGCAAATTTCAGCTTTTCCGTTATTCCTGGATCGGGGATTACCCGGACGGTGCGAATTTTCTGCAGCTTTTTTACTCCGGAAATATCGGCAGCTGCAACTACTGCGGCTTCTCCGATGAGCAGTTTGACCGGCTTTACGAAAAAGCGGTGCTGCTGCCGGACTGTCTGGAACGGACGGAATTGTATCTGCAGATGGTCAGAATACTGGAAGAAAAATGTGTCTGGATCTATGAAGGATTCCCGGTTTCCGGAGTGCTGCGTCACAGCTGGCTGCAAAACAGCATCCCGCATGACTTCAGTTTCACCCGCTGGAAGTATCTTTCCGTCGATCCGGACGGACGCGAAAAGCGCAAAGCCGGTTTCCGGCCGCTGTCGCTGAACGAATTGAACGGCAGGTGAATATGATGAATTGTCATGACGGAAATTCCCCGCTGCAGCGTATCCGGAAAAAATTTTTCCGGGACAAGGTCGCCCTGACCGGCACGATCGGCATTCTGCTGCTGCTGATCCCGGCGGTTTTTGCCCCTTTCATCGCCAACGGCCGCCCCTGGCTGATGACCGGGGACGGGGGCAAAGTATTCTTTCCGGCCCTGCGGTACTTTTTTGCTCCGGAAAGTTCGGAAGTGCTGGTGGAAAAATTTTTCAACTTTATCGCGCTGTACACTCTGCCGGCGGCAGTCGCGGCGGTGATCCTGCGCCATAAACGCCGGGTACGGCAAACCGTACTGTTCCTGCTGGCGGTATTGACTCTGCTGCCGTTTATTTTCACTTCCCCCCGGATGGATAAGAGCGATTACCGGCTGAAAGCCGCCAAAGCGGAACTGGCGGTCTTTGCTCTGATACCTTACAACCCGGATGAGATCAGCGGTCAGCCATTCGCCGAACCGGATAAGGAACATCTGCTGGGGTGTGATGATATCGGGCGGGATCTGGCTTCCCGGCTGATCTACGGAGCGCGGGTCTCGCTGGCGGTGGGGATCATGGCAACGGTACTGGCGATGGCGATCGGCTTGACAGTGGGGATGTGTGCCGGATTTTTCCGGGGTAAACTGGATCTGCTGTTGATGCGGGCAGTGGAAATACTGCTCTGTTTTCCCACATTTTTACTGCTTCTGATATTGATGTCCATGCTGGGAGATTACCGGATAGCACAATCCATTCCGCTGGTGATCATGGTCATCGGTCTGACCGGATGGATAAATCTGGCATTTCTGGTGCGCGGAGAAGTGCTGAAAGAGAGTTCTCTGGCTTACGTAAAAAGCTGCATCGTCACCGGGATACCGGCGTGGAAGATCATGTTCAAACACCTGCTGCCCAATATTCTGGCTCCGGTGCTGATCAGTTTCACTTTCGGGGTGGCCGGAGCGATCACCGGTGAAAGCGGTTTGAGTTTTCTGGGCTTCGGAGTACAACCGCCGACCGCCAGCTGGGGAAATCTGCTGCGGCAGGCTTTTGACAATCCGCTGGCATACTGGCACCTGACGGTGTTTCCGGGGGCGGCATTATTTATTGCAGTGATCTCTTTCAACTTCACCGGAGAGGGGTTGCGGCGCGCTTTTGAAGTGAAAGAGGAGTAGAAAAATGGATTTTTACCGGATTCTGGCCAAAGCCCGGTCCAACCCCGGAGAACTGGATGCCGGGGATATCGCCGTTCTGCTTGATCCGCCGGATGCAGCAGCGCAGCAGGAGTTGTTTCAGGCGGCTTACCGCAAAAAAGTTGAATTGTGCGGCAAGCGAGTCCATTTGCGCGGCTTGATCGAATTTTCCAACATCTGCACGCGCAACTGTCTTTATTGCGGTATCCGGCGGGACAATGACAGGGTCAGCCGTTACACCATGAGCATGGATGAAATCATCCGCAGTGCCGCTGCGGCCGGAGAATTCGGCTACGGTTCGGCAGTACTGCAAAGCGGCGAAAGAAACGACAGACAATTTGTCGATCTGGTCGAAGAGATCCTGTTGAAAATCAGAGAATTGCCTTATGACCTCGGCATCACGCTGTCCTGCGGGGAACAGAGTTTGGAAACTTATATCCGGTGGCGGAAAGCCGGCGCGCGGAGATATCTTTTACGGATCGAAAGTGCCAGTGAAAAAATATTCCGGGCCATCCACCCGGCTGATGCTTCATTCACCGGACGCAAAGATGCTCTGCAGAGATTGAAAGATGCCGGGTTCCAAACCGGTTCCGGAGTGATGATCGGTCTGCCCGGTCAGAGTATTGCAGATCTGGCGCAGGATATACTATTTTTCCGGGAAACAGATCTGGATATGATCGGCATGGGCCCCTATCTGCCGCAGGATGAGACCCCGCTGGGGAAAATGTTCCCGGATCAGGGAAACGCAGCGGAAAAACGGCTGGAACTCGCGTTGCGGATGATCGCCGTCACCCGCCTGGTGCTGCCGGATGTGAATATTGCCGCGACCACTGCTCTGCAGGCGATTTCACCTGCCGACGGCCGGGAACGGGGGATTCTGGCCGGAGCGAATGTCATCATGCCCAATGTGGGAGATGTTTCCCGCCGCAAGGATTATCAGCTTTACAACGGCAAACCGGCTCTGGATGAAAACAATTCGCTGATCCGGGAAAAACTGATCGCTTCTCTGGCGGCGATCGGAGAACAACCCGGATTCAATGAAGCCGGTGATCCGCAGCACTTTTTCAACCGGATCAAAAAAAATGAGAGAATTTGATGTAAACAAGTATCTGCGCCGCAGCCGGATACCGCAGCTGCCGGAAAAAAAATCTTTCCGGCATGCAGTTGTGATCCCGGTTTACAATGAATTGACCAGCTTTGCCGCCACTGAACACTCCATCCGTACCGCAATGGCGCAAGTACCGGACGATATTGCGGTGATCGCCGTGATAAATTATCCGGCCGGCGAAGACAAAACCGAGTCGGAAGCCCTCCTGAACCTGATCCGCGCCGGAGTTTTCCCCGGAGTCATCCCGGTCTATCTGCCGGAATTGACCGGCGGAGTCGGAGCCGCAAGAAAAGCGGGTATGGATGCATTCATCCGGATGCTCAATGCCGCTGATATGGAAAAAAGCGTGATTTTTTCTCTGGATGCCGACACTTTGATCTCCGGCGATTATTTTGTCAAAGTTCTGCCGGAAGTTCTCAAAGGCGGTGCCGTAACTATCGGCTTTGCCCACCGTCCGGCAGCCGATGCCATCCATCAGGCGGCGATCGACTGTTACGAAGCCTATCTGACACGTTATGTGGAAAAGTTGCGTGATGCCGGTTCGCCGTATGCTTTTTTCACGGTCGGTTCAGCGTTTGCGGTGCGGTGTGATGCCTATGTGAAAGCCGGCGGCATGAAAGTGCGTGAAGCCGGGGAAGATTTTTACTTTCTTCAGGCGGTGGCCAAAACCACCGGAGTCCGGAGTATGGAGGAGAAATTGGTTTTCCCCTCGCCGCGCATTTCCACACGGGTTCCTTTCGGTACCGGCCCGGCGGTCGCCCGGCTGCTCCGCAATGAACCTTTGAATGAGATCCCGGACGGAGCGTTTGTCATATTGAAAAAACTGTTGGAAAAAGTCACCGGAGAATCACTGTTTTCTCCGGAAAAATTCCTCGCTTCGCTTCCGGCTCCGGCAGCGGAATTTCTGCTCAAAGAGAACTTCCCGGCTGTCTGGCAACGGGTGTTGAATAACCTCCCGGAAACTCCCGGAGCGCGGCAGAAAGCCTTCCACGAGTGGTTTGACGGACTGAAAACCCTGCGTTTCCTGCATTTTTTGATACGATTTATTGAAAAAATATAAAAAAAAGGTTGACAAAAATATTTTTCTGCGGTATTTTATCAGTTGTAACAAGTGTAATTTTCATAAATGTTTATGGTTATTCGGAGAAAGAAACTATGAAAAACGATTTTTCCCAGTATGTGGACAAGGATTCGGTGATGACCCTTGTGGGGAAAACTAAACTCGAAGTGATGGATCAGCTGATCTCCCGGGCGGCAGATCTGACCAAATTGAGCCGCGATGTGATCTTCCGTCTGGCATGGAAACGCGAACAGATGATGACCACCGGCGTCGGCGGCATGCTCGCTCTGCCCCATATCCGGGTCAATGATATCCTGCACCCCTACGTGATCGTCGGTGTCTGCGAAAATCCGATCGAGGATTATCAGGGTCTGGATGACCAGCCGGTACGGGTGATCGTATTCACCGTCGCCCCGGACGAAAATCAGGAAGCTTACCTGCAGCTGCTCTCAAGCATCTCCCGCCGCCTGCGTAATCCGAAACTTATCGAACAGATCCTCGGCACCGTCGGCAATACCGTCGAATTGCTCAAAGTCATCCAGCAGGAAGCCGATCCCCAATGAGTACTGACAAAGCTGCTTCATCACCCAAAGCCCAGTTGGATTTCCACTGCCTGAATGGCAGCTGCGAAGGCGTGGTGAAGTTCGATATAAACAGTGTGGCCGATCCGGAATTTCAGGCGGTGTGTCCCGTCTGTCACCGGGCGTACGCGCTGGATGACACCCTGCGGGATAAATTGACGCGGATGATGAATCTGATCGCGTCGATCCGGCAGTGTGAAGATATTCTCGGAGACAGCGTGGTGTCGGTGAATGTCGCCGGCGGAAATGTCCGGGTGCCGTATGCTTTGCTGCTGACCCGGCTCAATACGCTGATCTCTCTCGATGTCGCCGGACAGAAAATCGACTTCCATTTGTGGGTCGAACCGTCCAATCCCCAGATGTTCCGTTAAACAAAAGGTTTTTCATACACAAAAGCGGTCATATCTGGTCAATCGTGCGGCATCCGGGGCGAAGGAGGTAGAATATACCCTTTCGCCCTTTGGCGCACTTATAGAATTGATGAAAAACAAATACCAAAATACAGAGGTGAATATCATGACTGAAAACGAAATCGTCAACATTCTCAAAGAATCCGGAGCCTTGCTTACCGGCCACTTTCAACTCCGCAGCGGTCTGCACAGCAACCAGTTTTTTCAGGCGGCTCTGCTGCTTCAGTACCCGGATAAGGCGGAGATCGTCTGCCGTCATCTGGCGGAAAAATTTGCCGGAGAAAAAATTTCCGCAGTCATCAGTCCGGCCGTCGGCGGCCTGATCGTCGGTCAGGAAGTTGCCCGCGCCCTGGGATGCCGTGCCATTTTCGCGGACAAAGAAGATGGTGAACTGGTTCTCAAACGCGGATTTTCCATCGCTCCGGGAGAAAAGATCCTGGTCGCGGAGGATGTCGTGACCAAAGGCGGCAGAGTTCAGCAGACTATCGATCTGGTCCGCAGCAAGGGCGGCGATGTGGCCGGTGTGGCCGTGATCGTTGACCGTTCCGGCGGCACCGCATCGTTTGACGTGCCGAAGTTTGAAAGCGCATTGAAGCTCTCCCTGCCCACTTTCGATCCGGCCGAATGCCCGCTGTGTGCGGAGAAACTCCCCATCGACCGTCCCGGCAGCAAGTAATTCTTTGTGTCGCCTCCGAAAGGAAGAGTTCTACCCATGATAAATGCCATAATCAAAGCAATATTCGGCACCAAAAGTCAGCGGGACATCAAAAAGATGCGCCCGCTGGTCGCCCGGATCAACGCCCTGGAAGTGGAGTATCAGAAACTTTCTGATGAAGAACTTCAAGCGAAAACTCCCGAATTCAAAAGCCGCCTCGCCAACGGGGAAACCCTCGATGACATCATGTGCGAAGCTTATGCGGTGGTCAAAAATGCCTGCCGCAGAATGTGCGGCAAATCCAAAGAGGTCTGCGGTCAGGAACAGGTGTGGAATATGGTCCCGTTTGACGTGCAGCTCATGGGTGCCATCGCTCTGCATCGCGGTTCCATCGCGGAAATGGCCACCGGTGAAGGTAAAACCCTGGTGGCAACCATGCCGCTTTACCTCAATGCCTTGACCGGCAAAAACTGTCAGTTGATCACGGTCAACGATTATCTTGCCCGCCGCGACTCGGAATGGATGGGCATGATCTACGAATTTCTCGGCCTGACGGTCGGCTGTCTGCAGAATATGCAGATGCCGGAGGTCCGCCGCGCCCAGTATGCCTGCGATATCACTTACGGTACCAACAGTGAATTCGGCTTCGACTATCTGCGGGATATGGGCATGGCCACTGAAGCATCGCAGCTGGTCCAGCGCGATTACTATTATGCGATCGTCGACGAGATCGACAGTATCCTGATCGATGAAGCACGGACCCCGCTGATCATTTCCGGCCCGGTACCGATGTCCAGCAACCAGTATGCTGAACTCAAACCGCCGGTAGCCCAGCTCTTTACCAAACAGAATATGCTCTGTTCCCGGCTGGTCAGAGAGGCCAGGGAAATCCTGACTGCAGAAAATGTCTCCCCGGAAGAGCATGAAGCAGCGTGCATGAAACTGCTGCAGGTGAAATTCGGTATGCCCACACACCGGCAGCTGCTGCACGCTCTGGAAGATGGCGAAATTCTCCGGGAAGTCGAACGTCTGGATTCCAAAGTCCACAGCGACAACAATCGCGGCATGCTGCAGGAAGTGCAGTCCATTCTCTATTTCACCATCGATGAAAAGACCCATGAAGCGGATCTGACAGCTCTGGGCAGAAATACTTTGAGTCCGGATAATCCGGAAGACTTCATCGTGCCGGATCTGCTCGGTGAATTGCACCGCATCGAAAATGATGAAACGCTCTCCGCCGCAGAAAGGGTGGAGGCCAAAAATCGTTTTGAAGAACAATTCGCCGCCAAGAGCGAAAGACTCCACGATCTTTCCCAGCTCCTGAAAGCATACTGCCTCTTTGAAAAAGATGTCAACTATGTGGTCATGGACAAAAAAGTGATGATCGTCGATGAACATACCGGCCGTCTGATGCCCGGCCGCCGCTTCTCCGACGGTCTGCATCAGGCTCTGGAAGCCAAAGAGGATGTCCCCATCGAACAGGAGACCCAGACGATGGCGACCATCACCATCCAGAACTACTTCCGGATGTATACCAAACTTGCCGGTATGACCGGTACGGCGGAAACCGAAGCATCGGAATTTCACCAGATCTACAAACTTGATGTCACCGTTGTACCGACCAACCGTCCCTGCATCCGCAAGGATGAGAATGATTCGATATTCAAAACCAAACGGGAAAAATTCAATGCGATTCTCAATGACGTTTCCGAACGTCACGCAATGGGGCAGCCGGTGCTTCTGGGAACCATTTCAGTAGATGATTCCGAAAAGCTCTCCCGGATGCTGAAAATCCGCAACATCCCCCATAATGTTTTGAATGCCAAAAACCATCAGCATGAAGCTGAAATCGTGGCCCGCGCCGGTCAGCTCGGAGCCGTCACCGTTGCCACCAACATGGCCGGTCGCGGTACCGATATCAAACTCGGCCCGGGAGTGGCGGAAAAAGGCGGATTGCATGTCATCGGCAGTTCCCGGCATGATTCCCGGCGGATCGACCGTCAGCTGCGCGGCCGCTGTTCCCGTCAGGGCGATCCGGGAAGTTCCAAATTTTATGTCTCACTGGAAGATGATCTCATGCGCCTTTTCGGCGGCGACCGGATCGTTAAAATTTTTGACCGTTTCGGCCTGAAAGAGGGGGATGAATTGCAGCACCCCTGGCTGGATCACTCCATTGAAACTGCCCAGAAACGGGTCGAACAGCAGCACTTTGCCATTCGTAAACGGACACTGGATTTCGACGATGTGATGAATAAGCAGCGTGAGATCGTTTACGCGCTGCGCCGGGATGCGCTGCTCTCGGAAACCCCGCACGAAGTGCTGTTCGGGATCATCGATCAGGTGGTGGAATCTCTGGTGCAGAAAGTGGCAGCTGCCGGTGACGGCAAAAATGATACCGCATTCCGGACGGACAAACTGGCCGCTGAGATCAATGCGGTCTTTCCGCTGGATTTCCGGGCGGAATTTTTCACTGACGGCATCACTGACGGCAAATTGACCGATCCGGGAAAACTGGCATTGCAGATCATCGACCGGATCGAAAGTTCCTATTCCGACCGCAATGCTTCGCTCGATCCGGAGCAGTTGGCTTACCTGCAGCGGCACACCGTTCTTGAAGCCATCGACCGGCTGTGGCAGGAACATCTCTACTCGATGGATCAGCTGCGTTCAAGCATGTCGCTGCGGGTATACGCCCAGAAAGATCCGCTGGTGGAATACAAAAATGAGGCTTTCGGCATATTCAAGAGTATGATGGATCAGGTGTATATGGATGTGGCGAAAAATCTTTTCCGCATCACCATCACCCGGATCGCTTCATTGGAGGAGCTGCTTGCTTCCATGCCGCAGGAACTGCGCCATCAGACGATGGAGCAATTCGGCATGCCTCTGCCGGAAGAGGAGGAACCGCGCGAAGAGGTGCAGATAACTTTTCACCGGGAAACTCCCAAAGTCGGACGCAACGACCTCTGCCCCTGCGGCAGCGGTAAGAAATATAAAAAATGCTGCGGTAAAGAGCAGTAAAAGAATAATTCTGGAGACAACAGATCATGGCATCTATGGAAGCGTTGCCGAGAGCATACGAATCGGCAGATGTGGAGAAAAAGTGGTTCCCTGAATGGGAAAAAGCGAACTGTTTTCACGGTGATCCCAAATCCGGCAAACCCGGATATTCGATCGTGATCCCGCCGCCTAATGTGACGGGCATTCTGACTCTGGGGCATGTTTTGAATAATACGCTGCAGGATATCCTCTGCCGCCGCGCCCGGATGAAAGGTTATGAGGTGTGCTGGTTCCCCGGTACCGACCATGCCGGTATCGCCACCGAAGCGCGGGTGGTGAAATATCTCAAAGAGACGGAAAATGTGTCGCGTGACGAACTGGGCCGGGAAGAATTCATCAAACGGGTCTGGCAGTGGAAAGAGGAGTTCGGCGGCAAAATCATCCGTCAGCTCCGCACTCTGGGCTGTTCATGTGATTGGGAAAGAGAACGTTTCACAATGGATGAGGGACTTTCGGCGGCAGTGCGTAAAGTCTTTATCCAGCTCTATGAAAAGGGATATATTTATCGCGGTCAGCGGATGATCAACTGGTGTCCGGCGGCCAAAAGTGCGCTGTCGGATGAGGAGGTCATTTACAAAGATGTGGCCGGTAAATTTTATTATTTCCGTTATCCGCTGGCTGATGGTTCCGGCTTTCTGACCGTTGCCACCACGCGTCCGGAAACGATGTTCGGAGATACGGCGGTGGCGGTGCATCCGGACGATCCGCGCTTCAAAGCTCTGATCGGCAAGATGGTCAAACTGCCGCTGACCGACCGGGAAATCCCGATTGTCGGTGATCAGCATGCCGACCCGACCAAAGGTACCGGCTGCGTAAAAATCACTCCGGGACACGACCCCAACGACTTTGAAGTCGGCAAACGGTGCAACCTCGAAGTGATCAATATCATGAATCCGGACGGTTCACTCAATGACCTCTGCCCGGCGGAATTTGCCGGTATGGACCGTTTTGCCGCCCGCGAATTGTGCGTAAAACGGATGGAAGAGGCCGGACTGCTCGAAAAAATCGAAGATATCACTCACGCCGTCGGCTTCTCTGAACGCGGCAATGTCCCCATCGAAACTCTGGTCAGTGCCCAATGGTTCTGCAAAATGGGTGAATTGGCCAAACCCGCCATCGAAGCGGTGAAAAGCGGCAAAATCAAATTCCACCCGGAACGGTGGACCAAGACCTATTTCCACTGGATGGAGAATATTCAGGACTGGTGCATTTCCCGGCAGCTCTGGTGGGGACACCGGATCCCGGCATGGTACAATGAAAAAGGTGAAGTCTATGTCGGAGAAACTGCTCCGGAGGGCGACAACTGGCGTCAGGAAGAGGATGTACTGGATACCTGGTTCAGCAGCTGGCTGTGGCCGTTCTCCATCATGGGCTGGCCCAATGACGGCAAAGATGAGATGGCGAAATTCTATCCGACCAATGATCTGGTCACCGGACCGGACATCATCTTTTTCTGGGTGGCGCGGATGATCATGGCCGGTTGTGAATTTACCGGAGAGATCCCCTTTAAAAATGTTTACTTCACCAGCATCATCCGGGATGATCTGGGCCGCAAGCTCTCCAAGAGTCTGGGCAATTCTCCCGACCCGCTGGATGTTATCCGCGAATACGGTGCCGATGCGCTGCGTTTCTCCATCGCCTACATCGCGCCGATCGGTATGGATATCAAATACAGCAATGAGAAGTGCGAAATCGGCCGTAACTTTGCCAATAAGTTGTGGAATGCCTGCCGTTTCCGGCAGATGCAGGGTGACTGTTCGGCGGATTGCAGACAGCTGCCGGCCGGACCGCTTTCCAGTGATGAAAACTGGATGCTGGCCAAACTTGATGCGGCAACTCTGACCATTGAAAATGAGTTGGAAAACTTCCGTTTCCACGCGGCGGCCCACGCGCTGTACGATCTGGTGTGGAGCGACTTCTGCGACTGGTTTGTGGAAGCTGAAAAAGTTCCGATGCGTGCCGGAGGAGCCGACCGGGAACGGGCATTGGCGGTATTGGATTACGCGCTGTTCCGGATTTTGAAACTGCTGCATCCTTTCATGCCCTTCATCACTGAAGAACTGGCGCACCGCATGGGCTTTATCGAAGAGGGTAAATTCCTGATGTTCGAGGAGTTCCCGACCACCGGCAGCGACCGTAGCGATGCGGAACTGGCAGCGGTCACGGATGATAAATTTGAATTGATCCGTGCCGGCCGCTTCCTGCGCAGCAGCTACAATCTCTCCGACGGCAAAAAGCTCAATTTCCATGTCAAAGCCGCCAATGACAAAGTTGCAGAATTTCTCCGCAGCGAACTTGCTTCGCTGAAAAGTCTGCTCAATGCCAATGAAATAGAAATTTCCGAAGACTCCTTTGACACCGCTGCCAACGGAGCCGGTGCCAGTCAGACCGTCAACTGCGGAGTGATAACTCTGCCGCTGGCCGACCTGATCGATATCGATGCGGAAATTGCCCGGTTGAAAAAACAGATGGCTGATCTGGAAAAATGGATCGCCGGTACCCGCGCCAGACTGGCCAATGAAAAATTCGTGGCTTCCGCCCCGGCCCAGGTGGTGGCGGATACCCGGAGCAAACTGGCAGAATTGGAACAGAAGGCCGGAGAAACGGCTAAATTGCTGGCAGTTTTGAGCAAATAACCGGGACCCGGAATATATTAACCGCTGTCCCATAATGTAAAATCCTTGCATTATGGGATATATGGTGATATATTAAGTGATGGTTATGGTATAGAATTTTGGGGGATTTATGTCCGAATACATGTTTAATGGTGCCGACAGTTACGACACTCCTGCCGGTCATCCGGTGGCAGCCGGATTCAAACTGATGTTGAAAAGCCGCTGGTACTTCTATTTGCGCAACTTCGGTACTTTTGTCAAAAGCGGCCGCTGTGCCGCACGCGGCGAATTGGACAAAGATCACCAGATTCATTACTCCAATGACAATATCCGGCTGATTGAGGATTGCGGTTCGAGTGTCCATCTGCGCGGTCTGGATCATCTGCGGGCGTTGAATGGTCAACCGGCGGTGATCATCGGCAACCACATGAGTCTGCTGGAAACGGCTTCGCTCCATGCGATCATCCGGGAATATGTGGACTTCTCATTTGTCGTCAAAGAGTCGCTTCTGCGGACATTTTACATAAAAGACATTCTTCTTTCGCTCGGAGCGATCGGGGTATCACGCACCAATCCGCGTGAAGATCTGAAAAAGGTTCTCACCGAGGGTAAGAAAGTTTTGCAGAACGGCCGTTCCATGATCGTCTTTCCCCAATCGACCCGGACACGCAGCTTCGACCGGGAACAATTCAACTCCATCGGTGTCAAGCTGGCCAAATCGGCCGGGGTGCCGGTGGTGCCGATGGCTCTGAAAACTGATTTTCTGGAAAACGGCAAAGTTATCCGCGATCTCGGCCCGATCAAACCGGAGCGTCCGGTGCGTTTTGAATTCGGTCCGGCGATGAATATCGAGGGCAACGGTCAGGCACAGCAGGAGTATGTCGAGAACTTCATTGCCGATGCCTTTGCCCGGTGGGAAAAAGAGGAGAAACAGGGGTGATGAAGCTCTTTTCCGGTCTGAAAAAAAGTTTGCTGTTCACGGGGATACTGGCATTGCTGCCGGTAATTCCTGCCGGAGCTTCTCCGACCGGCAACTTGAAAAAACTGACTCCGGACGACTTCAAATACCTTTATGCCGACTCCTGGCGGGCCGTCGGTCATAATATTATTATCGAGGGCAATGCCTGTCTGCCGCTGGCCAATATGGAAATTTGCGCCGACAAGATCATTGTCAATACTCAAAGCAGTGATTTTGAAGCCATCGGCCATATCAGCATTTACCGCTGGCAGAACGGTGCGGGCAAAAGTTCATTGGATAAGATTGCTGAAATGGAACAATCCGGCAATGTGGTTGTCCGGGCGGTCTCCTCTTCGGCTTCGCTTTTCAACGAGCGTTCCTTTGATGTGAAATTCTCCTATCAGACCGACCGGATCACCGCTGACAAAATCACGGGCAACCTGCAGACCGGTTACTTTGACATCATCAATCCGGTGGTGCGTTACACCAATTTTGTCTGCAAAGCGCGTTCTGCGGTCCGCACTTCCGACGGGGTGATAACCATGAAGGATGCGGAGTTGAGTTCATGCAGCTATCTGGAATCCAACAACGCTCATTACTCGATCGCTGCCGGCGAAGTCAAACTTACTCCTTACGAACCGCGTTTTTACGAGGTGAAAAACAGTGATTTTGTTCTGGGAGACTGTTCAGTGCTGCTGGTCAACGGCGTGGTAAAAGTTTACGGAGTGCCGGTTTTGTGGCTGCCGGTCTTTTACAAACCCAAAGATGAACATCCCGGTATTGCCGGATTCCAACAGGGACGTACTGGGGATTTCGGTTATTTCATCCGGCTCTACAAACAATTCAGGCTTTCGGATGCGCCGGATTTCCAAGTTAAACTGCATGCTGACTGGTATGAAAAACGCGGATTCGGTTACGGTCTGGACAGCCAGTTGATCACCAAAAACAGCCGTACGGATGTTTTTATCTACTCCATCTACGACACCGACCGGTATGAAACGGATGATTATTACAAGTTCCGGCTGGATGTTCCGCATGGGCGTTACGATTTCCGGATCAGCAATGTGACCCATTTCACGCCTTATACCGACTTCCGGGGGGTCTTTGACTATCAGAGTGATCCCTACTTCAAGCGGGACTTTTTCCGCGGGATGTACGATCAGGACCCGCAGCCGGCAACTTTTGCGGCTCTGGAACAGCAGTTTGATCTTTTCAGTGCGGCCGCCTACATGCGTATCCGGGTGAATGACTTTTATACCACTGTCGAAAAGCTCCCGGAACTCCGGCTGGATGTTCCCCGGCAGGAATTATTCAATACCGGCTTGTACTATCAGAGTGATCTGGATGCGACTTACCTGAAACGCCGGTGGATCAAGTTTGACGCGCCGCCGCCACGGGGGTTTGATACACTGCAGAATTATGATACATTCCGCTTTGACATGACCCATTTTTTCTACTATCCGTTATCCAACAAATACTTCTCGCTGGTTCCCCGGGCCGGTTTGAAAATGACTGCGTATTCCCATACCAGTGATTCTCCGGTGGATGATGATGATTTGAAAGCGATGTTCGCCGCTGCTGAACCGCAGAGTTTCGGCCGTTACAAGTTCAAAAATTACGACCGGCGCGGCGGTTCCGATGTCCGGCTGGCGATTGAATTGGGTTTTGAATTATCCACCAAGATCCACCGCACCTGGCAGAATGTCCAAAGCGGCTTTTTCGGCGTGGACGGTTTGCGCCACATCATCCAGCCTTATGTCAACTACACCTACATTCCGAAACCGACTCTCAGCCGCAAACACATCTACTTCTTTGATGACATCGACCGGATCAGCAAGCAGAATTTCTTCCGTCTGGGCTTGATCAACCGGTTGCAGACCAGGGACGGCAACAGTGTAAAAAATCTGCTCTATATGGAAAATTACTGGGATATCCATATGGAGAAAGAGGACGGCAAGAGCGCATTCGGCAATATCGGCACTCTGCTTTCGTGGCAGATATTCAAGGGTCTTTCACTGAATACCGAATTTCTGATCGATGTCAGCGGTGACGGAGAGATCGCCGACACCATCCGGCACGGCCGCAACGCGGGCAAAACCGGTCTGGCGCAGGATTGGCTCAACCTCTGGAACATCAATCTGACTTACACTCCGGCAGAGAACTGGGAATTTTCCGCAGGTTACAACTATGTGCGTCCCTACACCATGCGCAACAGTTATTCGATGGGTTCGACCCTGACCCAGATCAATTCTGCCAGTTACTTCCAGCAGTACAATGATGAAACTGATGAAGGTTTCTATCTGCAGGCCAAGATGCCGCTGACTCCGGATCACCGTACTTTCGGAACTTTCTACTTTGCTTACGATGTTCATGCCGGTACGATCGACCGGATTGACTTTGCGGTTCTGCGTAAATTCCACTGCTGGCAGCTGGCGGCCTCTCTCGGATTTGAAAGGGAGTGGGAGGACAGTGACTGGGATTGGGATGTCCGTTATGCCGTCACGGCCAATCTGACCGGTTTGAATGATACGATGAATAACGTTCAGAATTCCGTTCTGCGGGAGATGAACGGTGTGATCCACAACTTTGAATTCTGACGATATGAATAATAAACGTCCCCCGGCGAAACTGGCGGAGCATAAGAGACGTGCCGCCAATTCCGGCACCCTGGGCCGGGTATTGATCTACGCTTCGGAAGCATTGCTGCTGATCGACTCGGGCCGCACGACTCTGGATGAGGTACTGGATCACGCTCCGGATGATTCCCGGCGTATTCTGGAACATCTGCTGCTCAATATTTACCGTTTCCGCAGAAGCATCCGGGCTTCATGGGAAAAATTCTGTCGCAAAAAGAGTTCTCCGGAAGTGGCGGCTCTGCTGGACACCGCCCTGACTCAATGCCGGTTTCAAAGTGCGGTCGTTCCGTATTCGGTGGTCAATGCGGCAGTGGATATTGCCCGGAAACTTCACGCGGATAAATTTGTTAATGCAGTTCTGCGTGCTGCGCTGAAAGAGCCTTTCCGATATCCCTCCACGCCCGGAGAAATATTGCCGGAAGCGATCCTGCGCCACTGGGAAAAGAGTTTTGCACCGGAACAACTGGAAAAATTTGCCCGGTTGTTTATATCCCATCCGGAATTCACTTTCCGCCTGTGCGGTAATGCGGTTCTGCCGGTCAATGCCCGGGCGGTACCGGCATTTGCGCCGTTTGTTTTCGGCAGCGGCAATGCGGCAAATATCATTGCTTCGGAGGAGTTTGCCCGGGGAGCTTACTATATTCAGGACCCGGCGGCGGCAATGGCCATTGCGCTGGCTTCCGGCCATGTCCGAGAATGCCGTTCGCTGCTTGATCTCTGTGCCGCCCCCGGCGGCAAAACGCTGATGGCCGCTGAATTGCTCAAGGATGATGCAGAGATCACTGCAGCTGATATCTCAGCCAGACGGCAGAAGCTGACAGCGGAAAACTTTTCCCGTCACCGAAAAAAAGCGCAGATCATCACTGCTGAACCGGCAAATATTTCCGGAAGTTTTGAGTGGGTGATCGCTGATCTGCCCTGTTCCAATACCGGAGTTTTCCGCCGCCGTCCGGATGCGTTGTGGCGTTTTTCCGGCCAAGCCATGACGGAAGTAATGGCATTGCAGAAACACATCATCCGTCAGGCGGCCAGACTTACCGCCCCCGGCGGCTGGCTGCTGTGTTCGACCTGTTCGATCGAGGCAGCCGAAAATGATGCTCTGGCCGGAGAATTGACCGGTTTCACTCTGGTGGAGAAAAGAACTCTGCTCCCGGATGAACAGCATGACGGGGCTTTTGCCGCACTTTGGCAAAAAGTTCGTTAAGGAAACTGCACTTTTTTGTGGCAGAAGCAGATAATGCGTGCTATATTATATGCAAGTATATTTTTTTTGTAAAGTAACAGGGTATTATTATGTCAGAAAACATTCAACCGGCTGTCGGACAGATGGATATGTTCGAGCAGCGTCTTGCCAAGATCCGTGAATATCAGGAAGCCGGAGTCAATCCTTTCGGCGGAGCATTCCCCGGCGCAGAACTTATTGAAGTCGTCCGTACCCGGGAACTTCCCCCCGAAGGCAGCGATCAGCCCGGCCCGGCCGCCATCATTGCCGGCAGAATGACCGCCAAACGCGGCATGGGCAAATCCATCTTTGCCGATGTGCGCGACAGCACCGGCAGATTGCAGCTTTTCGCCGGTAAAAGCGATATGCCTGAGGAGATGTTCGCCCTCTGCCGCAAACTGGATATCGGTGATATCGTCGGCGTGAAAGGAACTCTTTTCACCACCAAAACCGGTGAATTGACTCTCCGGGTGAAAGAGATCACGCTTCTGTCCAAATCCATGCGTCCGCTGCCGGAAAAATTTCACGGTCTGGTCGATGTCGAACAGCGTTACCGCCAGCGTTATCTTGACCTGATCGCCAATCCGGAGGTCAAAGATGTTTTCCGTAAACGTTCTGCGATCATCCGCGAAGTACGCAATTTCCTCGCAGACCGGGGATTTATGGAGGTGGAAACTCCGATGCTCCAGCCGCTGGCCGGTGGTGCTTCAGCCACCCCCTTTGAAACCTTTTACGGCGCACTCAACAGCACCGTTTACATGCGTATCGCTCCGGAACTTTACCTCAAACGGCTGCTGGTCGGCGGTTTTGAGAAAGTTTTTGAATTGAACCGTTCTTTCCGTAATGAAGGTTTGGACCGGCGGCATAATCCGGAATTCACCATGTTGGAGATCTATCAGGCTTACAGCGATTGTCAGGGTATGATGGAGTTGATCGAATCCATGATCTCCACGATTGCCCTTAAAGTTTGCGGAACGCTGAAAATCGATCACGGCAATGGCAAAATCATCGACTTCACTCCGCCTTTCCGCCGCGCCACCTATCATGAATTGTGCAAAGAAAAAGGTGGAGATGACTGGTTCGATATCACTCCGGCAGAGAGAATTGAACGCGGTCAGAAACTGGGGCTGGATGTCAACTCTTCCATGAGCGATCTGGAAGTGACCAATGAACTTTATGAAAAACTGGTCGAACCGACCAATATCCAGCCCACATTCGTCACCCGGCTCCCGGCAGAATTGCTGCCGTTGGCCAATCCCTGCGCCGATGATCCGTCACTGGTCGATGTCTTTGAACTCGGCGTCAACGGTATGGAACTGGCTCCGGCTTACAGCGAATTGAATAACCCGATCATTCAGCGGCAGCGGTTCCTCGATCAGTTTGAAGCTACCAAAGAAGAGGGCGACACTCTGGAAAACAAGGTCGATGAGGACTTCCTCACTGCCCTGGAATACGGTATGCCCCCCGCCGGCGGTATGGGAGTGGGAATCGACCGTCTGGTTATGGCTCTCACCGGTGCGGAATCCATCCGCGATGTCATCCTCTTCCCGCAGATGAAACGGCTGAAATAATCCTTTCCGGGGTGTCAAGTGCAAAACGTGACGATCCTCGGCAGCGGTGTTTCCGGGACTGCGGCGGCCAAACTGTGTGCCGCCAATCATATCAACTGCACTGTCGTCAATGATGGCGGCGGTGCAGTTTTGCCTGACGGGGATCTGATCGTCGTTTCTCCGGGACTGCATCCGGCCAAATCCCCTCTCTATCAGCAGGCATTGGCTTCCGGCAGGGAGATCGTCAGTGAAATGGAGTTCGGCTGCCGTTTCTGGCACCGGCCGCTGCTGGCGATCACCGGAACCAACGGGAAAACCACCACCACTGAATTGACCTGCCATCTGCTGCGCGCCTGCGGGATCGCAGCGGAAAGTTGCGGCAATATCGGCCGGCCGCTTTCCGATCTGGCCGCCGAACCGGGAAATTGCAGTTGTGCAGTTATTGAAGTAAGTTCATTTCAACTGGAAAAGATCCGGGATTTCGCACCGCTGGCGGCAGTGATACTCAATTTTCAGAGCGATCATATCGACCGTTATCCCGGCGGCTTTGCCGAATATTGTGCCACCAAAGAGAAGATATTCACTCATGTATCTCCTGAAAACCGGATATCAGGCTTGAGTTTTGCCGATGCCCCGCACCGGGTGACCGTAAATGGCAGCGGGCTTGAAATTGACGGAAAATTTTTCTTTGACCTCTCCGGCAGTGATCTGCCGGGAATGCATAATGCGGAAAACGCAGCGGCGGCAGTGGAGTTGTGCCTGCGTTTCCTCCCGGAAAAGATGATCTTTTCCGCCCAATTTATTTCGGCATTGCAATCATTCAAACGAGGCAGGCACCGGATCGAAATGGTTTGTGTCCGCAACGGCGTAACCTACATCAATGATTCCAAAGGCACCAATCCGGCAGCGGTATTGGCGGCAATAGATTCCTGTTCCGGCAAGCTGGTGATACTGCTTGGCGGTCTGGGTAAAGGAATGGACTTTTCCCCGCTGGCTTCCCGGGCCCACCGTTTCCGGGCAGCGGTACTTTACGGGCAGGACCGGGCCGAACTGGCACGGGTATTGACAGGCAAGTGTCCATGTTTTGATTGCGGCAGCGACTTCAAAGAGGTAATGCGCTGCGCCGGAATGCAGGCACAGCCCGGTGATACCGTACTGCTTTCTCCGGCATGCGCCAGTATGGATATGTTCAAAAACTACGCTGAACGCGGCGATACTTTCGCCCGCCTCGCCCGGAAGTGAATTACCGTATTGGAATTCAATGGTCTTGATTTTCCGGGATATCAAATATTGTGATACAGGAAGAATTGTCAAAGGCAATTTCAGGAGAAAAATCTTCCAAATAGCTGATTGCTCCTTGAGTTGTTTCGAATTTTTTGCGAATTGTTTCTCCATGATCACTTACTATTTCAAGAATAACCTTGGATACTTCTCTGATTTTTGAATCATCCAAAATATTATCCAGCAGAGTAAATAAATTATTTTTTATGGAATCAACCATTTTTATGGCAATATCCTCCCGGTCATTTTCAGGAAGACGAGAATATTTATCCCAAGCCAGCATAGCTTTTTCTTTATCATTTTCTTCCCAATTGAAATCAATACCTTTTTCAGATAAAAAGCGAACAATCAAACTGAAATTTATTAAAAAAAAGTTGACATCACAACTTTGAAGCATTGCCAAAGAACTTTTGCTCCAGTTTCCGGCAAGAATTGCAATAGAAGAACGGATTGACGGGTAATGTTTCCGGATTGCAGAATGGGC
>JAGBZM010000079.1 GCA_017628235.1 Lentisphaeria bacterium
GCTGACCGGCAGATCGGGCAGATGGAGCATTTTGCGCGATTCATTGAGCATTTTCAGCTCTTCTTTGGTATAGCCGTTATCGGTGAATGCATCGATGTGCGGGATCAGGTTGAATGCGATCCGGTGGGCGAATGCTTTGGGTTCGATCGCTTCGCCGTTGAGGATCTGCCGGGTCTGTTCGATCAATTCGGCCATACCTTTGGCTCCGGCCCCGGAAGCGGCCTGATAGGTGGCAGCGACCAGACGGCGCAATTTTTTGGCGCGGTGCAGCGGAGCGACGGCGACCAGCATGATCGCGGTGGTGCAGTTGGGGTTGGCGATGACACCGTTATGCAGTTTGATATCCTCCGGGTTGACTTCCGGTACGACCAGCGGCACATCATCATCCATGCGGAACGCGCTGGAGTTGTCGATCATCACAGCTCCGGAATCAACGACAAATTTCCGGTACTCTTTGGAAATACTGCCGCCGGCACTGAAAAGGGCGATATCCACGCCTTTGAATGAATCCGGGGTCATCTCCTCGATAACGAGAGTTTCCCCTTTGAATGTCATGGTCTTGCCGGCGGAACGCGCGGAAGCGAGCAGTTTGAGATTTTTTACCGGAAAATTACGTTTTTCCAGTGTTTTGATCATTTCGACACCGACCGCACCAGTGGCTCCGGCGACAGCGACATTGAATTCTTTTGCCATAATTGTTTTGTTCTTTCTTTGGTCAAAAATACCCGGTCTGTCCGGCTTTTTCCATTTATCAGGAATATAATATAGCGGAATATTTGAAAAATGCAATCTGCGGGGTTATATTTTTATGTAATGTTTAAGGTAATTTTATGGAGAATTTATGGACTTTGTCAATTTTGACCTGGAAAACATGGATATTTTTCAGGTGACGGAACTTCTGAAGTATCACGATGCCCGCTACTGGCAGGATAATTCACCGGTTATTTCCGATGCACGCTACGATCAGATCGTGGAGAGGCTGCGGGAATTGGACCCGTCTAATGAGCTGCTGAGCCGGATCAATACTCCGCAGGTTGCTTCCGGCGGCAAAGTCAGACACGCCAAAGCGATGCTTTCGCTGGACAAGGCCTACTCGCTGACCGCTTTGCTGGAGTGGGCGGAAAAATATGCCAGAACTCCGGATGAGTTACTGCTGGTCGAACCGAAATATGATGGTATTTCCGCCAATTTCGACGGCAGGATTCTGTCCACGCGGGGTGACGGAGAGACCGGAGAGGACATTTCCGGCAAACTGCCGCTTATTGAATTGGAATCTCCGGGATATCGCGGGCCGGTGAATCGTCCGGTGCGCGGAGAGATCATTATCCGGGCCGACGATTTCAAAAATATCTATCCGCACATCCGCAAGAAAGATGGGGGGGCGTACAAAAATTCCCGCAATGCGGTCGCCGGGATCATGGCCTTGAAAGATATTTATCCGATGCAGATTCAGGGGGCGAAACTGACGCTGGTGGATTATTCACTGATTTCCCGGAGAGTGCCGCTGGACAAACTTGCCGGCCAGTGGGAGGAGCTGAAACTTGCCTTTGCCGAACTGCCCTATCCGATGGATGGTATCGTTGTGAAGTTTGCCGATATATCTTTCCGGGAATCTCTGGGCAACACGGCCCACCATCCGCGTGGAGAGATCGCCTACAAATTTACCAATGTCAGCTGCCGGACAACATTGACCGGGGTGCAGTGGAGTTTCGGGAAAAATTTTCTCACGCCGGTGGCTCTGCTTGAACCGGTGGAATTGTCCGGCATCACGATCAAGCGGGCATCATTGCACAATATTCAGAATATTCTGGATATGGATTTGCAGATCGGGGATACGGTGACGGTTGAACGTGCGGGGGATGTGATTCCTTTTATCGCTGCATCTGAACCGGGGTTGGTCCGGACTTCGCCATTGATAACGCACTGTCCGGAGTGCGGGACGGAATTGACCCGCAGCGGTCCGGAATTGTGCTGTCCCAACCGGGAGTGTCCCGGTTCTCGGCTGCAGCTGTTGTGTGCGGCCATCCGCAATCTGGGGATCGAAAGATTGGGAGAGCCGACCGTAGCGAAGCTGATGAAGCAGTATAATGTCCGTCATTTGCGCGAACTTTTTGATCTGTCGCAGGAAGATTTGCGCCGTCTGGACGGTTTTGCCGAGAAATCGGCGGCCAATTTGTACCGGGAGATCCAGAAAGCGCGGGTGGTGGACGATTATCAGTTGATTGCCGCCTTGAATATTCCGGGGATCGGTCCGAATATAGCCAAGCTGATTCTGGAGAAGTTTCCGGTGGATCAGCTTTTTACGGCGACGGTCGATGCTTTGGCGGATATTCCGGGGATCGGTCCGGAACGGGCCGGGGCGGTGGTGGCTGTGCTGCAGGAGCAGCAGGAGGAATTCACTGAATTATTCAGTGCGGTCACTATCCGCAAACATGAAGCGGCAGCAGATGCGCCGGGGGTATGTTTTACCGGAAAAATGCCGGAGAAGCGTTCCTATTACGAAAAATTGGCCAGAGAACATGGATATGAACCGGCGGGTTCGGTGACGGCGGGGTTGTCGTTGCTGGTGGCTGCTGATGTCAATGAAAACAGTTCCAAGTTGAAAAATGCCCGTAATCTGGGAGTGAAGATCATTTCGCTGGATGAATTTCTGGCGTTATTGGCCGGGGAAGTGGAGGGGAAAGAGGCTGCCGGTGGCGGAGAATTTGCCGACCTGCCGTTATTTTCCTGAAAAAAAACAAAAA
>JAGBZM010000080.1 GCA_017628235.1 Lentisphaeria bacterium
AAAGGTAAGCAGCAGCCCCGTTTTGTAATCCGGTCTCAGATTCAGAGAGAATCGTTGAGTTTCCGCATGGCATCAAACTGAGCTTCGATGGATTGAGCCAGTTTGATCTGCGTGCGGCAGCGGTCGAGATTGTGTTTTTCCCGGTGGATCTTGAAGTAGACATCTCCGGAGAGGTAGTCGGTCAGGAAACGCATGCCGATCTCCAGAGTAATGAGTTTGCCGGAGAATGGGAGCAATTCTTTTTCACGCGGATTGAGGAAGTTTCCGGCAGTGGAGAGGAATCCGCGCAGGAGAGCTTCAAACATTTCAAAGCGCATGCCGACCTTGAATAGATCCAGTTCATCTTCCGGGGCCGGGCTGGTGCCGGTACGGACCATATCACCGAAGTCATAGTGGGGCAGACCGGGCATGACCGTATCCAGGTCGATTACGCAGATACCTTCGCCGGTAACATCGTCGATCAGCACGTTATTGAGCTTGGTATCGTTGTGAGTGGTGCGTTCAAAGACATTGCCGGCGGCCAATTCATTGAGCAGCAGGGAGTATTCCGCTTCCCGGGCCATGATGAAATCCAGTTCCGGAGCGACATCTTTCAGACGGCCGCATTTGTCGGCCCGGGCCGCAGCCTGCAGATCCGCAAAACGGCTGGGGGTATTGTGAAAATTGGCGATCGTTTCATTGAGGCGTCCGGGCAGATCGGCAAGGTCGTTCTGGAATGCTCCGAATGCTTTGGCCGCCGCGAAGGCCTGATTGCTGTTTTCCAGCACATCGTAGGTACGCGCTTCATCCACATAGATATAGCACCGCCAGAAATTGCCGTAGGCATCAATGAAAAACGGTTCATCTTTATGGGACATCATCACCTGCAGGTAACGGCGGCGGCTGGCGGGATTGACACTTTTTTCAGCCGCGATCTTTTCCGAAATGTGCCGGGAAACCCGGACAAAGTTGTCCATCAGCTTTTCCGGTTCACGGAAAATGGAGGTGTTGATGCGCTGCATGATATAGGTATTACCGGTGGTTTCCAGCTTGAATGTGTCATTGATGTGTCCGGTGCCGAATCTGGCGGCGGATACAAATTTACCGTCCAGCTTGAAGCCGTTGCAGATATCTGCGATGTTGAAGTCCATGATTTTCTCCTTTTTTTGGGTTAAAATTATCTCAATACATATAATATAGCCGGAAAAATCAACTTTGCCAGTATAAAAACCGGTCAGACTATGGACTTTTCTGCAAACGTGGTGTATATTTATAGCAAACACTGCTTTTCGAGGAGGTGGACAATGAGTAATATGCCGATGGAATTGTTTTTAAGCGATGAAGTGCAGAGACTGCTGGATGACTTTGCATCATTGCTGGATGTCCGGGTTACTTTTTTCTCGCTGGCCGGAGAACCGTTGCGCCGGGGAAAAGAGATGCATAATTGCACATTCTGTTCATTGGTGCATGAGAAACTCAATGGCTATGAGCGTTGTGTGTCGATGGATTGCGATAAACAGCGCGAAGCAGTGCAAAGCGGCAGGATCATGGATTACCGCTGTCATGCCGGATTGCATGAGTGTCTGGCACCGGTAACGGTTCGCAACCGGGTGGCCGGATTTGTGATGTTCGGGCAATTCCGGATCGAGGGTGATCCGGAACCGGACTGGCAGGCGATCCCGGAACCGCTGCGGAAAAGTATGCGCCGGGCATATCTGGAACTGCCCTGTTTCACCGGAGAAAAACTGCAGGCAGTACTGGGCGTACTGAAAACTCTGATCGATTATATCGCCGTCCGGGAATTGGCCGTGCTGCAGGGCGACCGTTTGCGTAATGAGATCGACCTTTACATCGAAAAGCACGCTTCAGAAGATATCCGGCTGCCGGATATGGCCAGAAAACTCGGCCGCAGCGTTTCGACTATTTCCCAGTTCCTCCGCAACAATTACCAGACCAGTTTCAAAGGGCTGTTGCTGGATGCCCGGTTGAAGATCGCGGAGAAGATGTGGCGCGATGATCCGGGGGCAACGGTGGCCGAAGTGGCATTTGCCTCCGGCTTCTGTGATCAATTCTATTTTTCCAGAGTTTTCAGCCGGAGGAAAGGAATGCCGCCCGGAAAATTCCGCAGTCAGATGCGCCGGGCAGGGGAATGCAAATGCGATTGAATACCGTTTACTGCTTCTGAAAAGGAGCAGTTATTTTTTGCGGATGACCGCCATCGAAACGATGCCCCAGACGATCAGCATGACCAAAGAGAATATCCACACCGGCATCCAGCCGAATGAGAAGACCAACGTCAGGGCAAATGCCGTCCACAATCCTCCGCCCATGATCGGTTCGTGGATCAACTGTTTGTAACCGAATGAAGCGGCGGCAACGGTCTTGCTTTCCGGATCAACTGTCCGCAGCAGCATCAAGCCGGTGGCCGTGACTCCCAGTCCCTGTCCGAATTCAGCAATGGCACACTCAAACCACGCCTGTTTGAATAATTTCGGAGCGACAAACAAAAGCAGCACCACGCTCCAAATGACACCGGCAGCCATAAGTATGAGCAGCGGCAGCCAGTTTTCCGCAACGACCGACAGCTGAATGGTGGCAACCGCAGAAACTACCAGAAAATCCAACGCCGCCCCCGACAGCCGCTGCATCTGACCATGATCGATCAGATATTCAACTTTGGCTTTCTGGCAGATTCGCTGGATAAGTACTCCGCCGATCATGCACAGAGGGAACAGCGGAAAACCGGAAAACAACCGGGTATGGTTATCCGGGAACAATTTTATTTCGGTATTCTGCAGACACTTGAGCATGATGAAACCGAGGAAAATTGACAATCCGATCAGCGCGATGTGCCAGGCCAGAGAATCTATGGAATCGGAAAATACCGTTTGTTTTCCCGCAGATGGCCGTTCCGGGGCCCGGTATATACCGATCTTCTCCGCCCGGTCACGCTCGTTGAAAGTCCGGACACTGCTGATGATTTTTTTATTCAAGGCCCAATTGATCAAAGCCATACCCAGCAGAATACCGAAGATCATCCCGCCGGTAGCGACCGTATAGCCCAGAGCGATTCCGTCATTCCAGTATTTGCTGAATGTTTCCGCCATGCCGCCGACGGTGCCGTGACCGCCTTCAAAGCCGATTTCCAGCAGATTGCCGAATGCCGGATGTACACCGAAAACCGGTGTCAGCAGAAAACCGGCCAGCCCCAGACCGATAACATATTGCCCCCAGGCAAGCATCTGCCCCATGCAAAGCTGCGGCAGGGCCATTTTGAATATCGACTTCAAGCCGGGAGTTACCGAACCGAGAAACAGTGCCGCAAAAATCACATTGATCAGAAAACCGGGCAGCAGCTTCATCGCCGGAACCACTCCGGCCGGCAGTTTGTCACCGGCCAGTGAAATTATCAACAGACCGATAACCCCTCCGATAACGGAACTGGGCAGATAGAGCCTTTGCAGCACCGGAATACCAACCCGGATCAATTTTCCTGCAATCAGCAGGAGCGACAGAAAACAAAATACGATGACCGCTGTCATATTACTTCCCCCATATTGGAACGATTGAAGATGTTTTCCGCACTTGCAGAAAACATCTTCAGAATATACACCGGTAAATACCGGATGTCAACTTTTACGGGCCGGAATAACCGTTTTTTCCAGAAAACAACGGTGAATGGCCGGATTGCCGGTAATTTCCGGATGGAAGGTCATGGCCACTTGATTGCCGTACCGGACGGCAACCGGCTTTTGTCCGACCGAAGCGAGTAATTCGACTTCGGCATCATAGTCAACTATTTGCGGGGCCCGGATAAAGGGCATCGGCAAATTTTGATCGATCCCGGAAAAATTACTGTCGGCATAAAAACTGGACAACTGCCTTCCGTACGCATTGCGGCGTACGACTATTGGCATGGTGGCAAAATGAGTGACCGGATCATCGGCAAGCTGTTTTGCCAGCAAAATAGTTCCGGCGCAGGTTGCCAATACCGGCAAGCCATCGGCGATACGTTTTTTCAACGGTTCAAACAATTCCAGTTCCCGCAGTAATTTTCCCTGAGTGGTACTCTCTCCGCCCGGCAGAATCAGAGCATCGCATTTCAAAGTCAGATCTTTTTTCTGCCGGATCTCAAAAACTTCTGCTCCCAGAGATTCCAGCATTTTCCGGTGTTCTGCGAAAGCTCCCTGCAGGGCAAGGATGGCGATATGCAGACTCATTTACCGCGCTCCTCCATGATCAGCGCGATTTCATCGGCATTGATCCCGACCATTGCTTCTCCCAGATTACAGGAAAGTTCTGCGATCATGGCAGCATCGGTATAATTGGTCACTGCCTTGACAATGGCTTCGGCCCGTTTGGCAGGGTTGCCGGATTTGAATATTCCGGAACCGACGAAGACACCTTCGGCTCCCAGCTGCATCATCAATGCCGCATCCGCCGGAGTGGCAACGCCGCCGGCGGCGAAGTTGACCACCGGAAGTTTACCGTTGTCATGGACGCTTTTCAGCAGATCAAAAGGTACTTGCAGAGATTTGGCTGCTTCATAAAGTTCATCTTCTGCAAGGGAGGTTATCCGGCGGATCTCCGCATTCATTTTCCGCATATGCCGTACCGCCTGAATAATATCTCCGGTACCCGGTTCACCTTTGGTGCGGATCATGGAAGCACCCTCTGCGATCCGGCGGAGAGCTTCGCCCAGATCTCTGGCACCGCAGACAAAAGGCACTTTGAACTGGTTTTTATCAATGTGATAAGTGTCATCGGCCGGGGAGAGAACTTCGCTTTCGTCAATATAGTCGATCTCAATGGCCTCCAGGATTTGAGCTTCGGCAAAGTGGCCGATACGGCATTTGGCCATCACCGGGATGGTGACTGCCTGCTGAATAGTCCGGATCATCGCCGGGTCGCTCATCCGGGATACGCCGCCGGCGGCCCGGATGTCGGCGGGGATACGTTCCAGAGCCATAACGGCACAGGCACCGGCATTTTCTGCGATCACTGCCTGTTCCGGGGTGGTGACATCCATGATTACGCCGCCTTTAAGCATTGCGGCAAGACTGCGGTTGAGTTCCTGTTGTCTGACGATTTCTGACATGATGATGTTTTCCTTTTTTTTATTGAATTGGTTTTATTATCGGGATTTGACAGATAATATAGATGATGATATATTAAATACAATGTTTAAAATTGTATGGATTACAAAAATGCCGGTAAATTCTTTTAAAAATTATTTTCTCTCCTGGGCTCCGGATACTTCCGCATTGAGCCGTCCGTATTATCTGGCTGTCGCCAATCTGCTTGAACAGGATATCCGCAGCGGCAAACTTGCTCCCGGAACGAAATTGCCGCCGCAGCGGGAACTTGCAGATTATCTGGATATCAATTTCACTACTGTCACCCGGGCTTACAACCTCTGCCGGGAACGGCAGCTGATTTACGGCTCGACCGGCCGGGGAACTTTTGTTTCACCGCTGCCGGGGAGTGCCGGGGAGGAAACGGCGCGGGAACGCGATTTGCTTGATCTGGGAATGGTCAATGGTTTTGATACGGTGAACCGGCAAATCATTGAGGCCACTGAAGCGGTTCTGAAAAAGGGATATCTGGAGAAGCTGTACAGTTACACTGCATCATTCGGTCATCTGCATCAGCGGGCGGCGGCGGTGAATTGGATGAAAAAATTTAATGTTTCCTGCGATGAGGAGCATACGGCTCTTTTTTCGGGTTCGCAAAATGCCATCAGTGCCGCGCTGCTTTCATTATTCAAGCTGGGGGATACGCTGGCAGTGGATTATTTCACTTATGCCAATTTGATCGGGGCGGCACGTCTGGCGCATATCCGGCTGCATCCGGTTCCGGGCGATGCGGGAGGAATGCTGCCGGAAAAATTGGATGAAGTCTGCCGCAGACACCGGATATCCGGAATATTTCTGATGCCTAATTGTGCCAATCCGACCGGTATCACCCTGAGCGATGAACGCAAGCGGATGTTGGCGGAGGTCATTGGCAGACATGGTCTGATTCTGATTGAAGATGACACTGCAGTACTGCCGCCGGAAGGAGATTACCGGTCATTGTATTCGCTGCTTCCGGATCAGACATTGTATATCGGCGGCACGTTGCGCTATCTGTGCGGTGGTTTGCGGGTAACGGCGGCGGCTTTCCCGGAACGTTTCCGCAGTGATCTGCTCAACGGTCTGTTTCATCTGAATATCCGTACCAGTTCACTGGATGCGGAAATTATGACCGAATTGATTTTAAGCGGCAAAGCTGAACATGTTCTGCAGGAGAAATATCGACTTTCTCTGCGGGCCAACCGGATTTTTGACCGGATCTTTCCGGAAGCCGTTCCGGCGGCAGACGGAGCATTTTTCCGGATAGTTGAATTGCCCGACAGCTTGTCCCGACAGCAGGAGACCGAAGCATTGTTTGAAGCTGCCGGAGTAAAAGTGCAGCATTCCGGCCGTTTTACGGTTCTCTCCCGGCCGGGAAGAAATTTCCTGCGGTTATCCCTGTCATCAGCCGGTTCGGATAAAAAATTGCGGACGGCACTTATGCTGGTGAAAATGGCAATGGGAAAGATATAAAAAAGGGGGCGTTGCTCACCTTGCTTTAAGGTTTGGCAACAGCCCCCGGTCAAAGCGGAAATTTCACCATTCAGCCCCATTGAAAGGCTGCTTTTTTTCTGCCGGTTTGGTTGTTCCGGATGCTTTCACCCGGTAAACAGCATCGGGGTTTACATTTGATGATTTCGCCGGCGCGAAAGAGGTCGCTCTGGCTGGTTTGACACCTGCTGCATTTGATGGTCTGCTGACGGTGGTTGACGGTCTGCTGACGGTGGTTGACGGTCTGCTGACGGTGGTTGACGGTCTGCTGACGGTGGTTGATGGTCTGATGACGGTGGTTGATGGTCTGCTGACGGTGGTTGACGGTCTGCTGACGGTGGTTGACGGTCTGTTGACGGTGGTTGACGGTCTGCTGACGGTGGTTGACGGTCTGGATACAACCGGTTTATAGACAGCTTCCGGCCTTGGTTTTGCCACCGGTTGCGGTCTGACAACCACCGGTTTGGGCTTCACTACCGGCTGCGGCTTGACAATTACCGGTTTGACTGGACGCGGCTTTTCTTTTTCCACGACCACTACCTGCGGCGCACTCTGCTGAACGACCACTTGCTGTTGAACGACCACCTGTTGCTGGACCGGAGCCACAACTGCCGGCGGCGGAGTAACCACTACCGGTTGCGGCGGCGGCGGAGTAACCACTACCGGTTGCGGCGGCGGCGGAGTAACCACTACCGGTTGCGGCGGCGGTGGCGGTGGAGCTGTTACCACGACAGTTTGAGGATGTTCGCAATTTTCCGGCGGGAACAAAAGAAAATCCAGTACGCAGAAAAATGCATCCGTTGAATCCGGATTCGGGCCATGTTCAAGATGCCGCCCATGATAATGGGTATTGGCGCAATTGCATCCGGCAAGAGTGATCCCTGTCAATACAAGTACAAAAAATCTGATCTTTTTTTTCATAAAAGCTTTCCCGGAATAGTTTGATTTACACTTGCCGCAACAATGATTTATCAAGCGGCAAGGGCGTGAGAGTCGTTTCTCAATTATTCAGCTTTTCTGGAGTTGAGAAAACGCACCAGTGTACCAATACCCGGCAGCAGGTTCGCCAAATTCCACACAGTGCAAAGAATTGCTCCGATGAAACCGAGTCCGATAAGTCCGAGTATAACGGAAACGATTGCCAAAGCGATCGCGCCGGCGACCCAGACTGCGATATAATAGAGAAGTTCCTGTTGGGTGGCGGTACCTTCAAAACAAATGTATTTTGTTTTGACGATGCTGATGTAGGTGTCGATGATTTTTTTGAAGTCCATGATTTTTCTCCTGTTTTATTATTGGGGCATTTGTGCGCCGTAATCTTTGACTGCGCCGAAAAGATTCAGTGCTTCTTCCCAGGGATAACGGTTGGCATACATGTCGCAAGTCGTTGTGATCGTCCCCTGGAGAGGCAGACCGAGCACACTGCGCAGTGCATTGCATTTGCCCGGATCAAGTTTGGTTTTTTCGGAATATTTCATGGAAAGGAACGCATTGAGATACCGGGCATTGATACGCCCTTTGAAGATAGAGGGATCTTTAAGATCGATATTGCCTTCGATGGATTCAATGCCGTCCACGCCTTCGAGATCTTCAAAACCGTCAACTTTGACTTTTGCGATGGAAGGTGACACGGTCATCTGAACATCAGATTCCCGGTTCAGGAAAAAAATGTTGTTATCCAGTTTGGTGGTTTTCTGTCTGGGGTTGCCTTTGGTATTGTCAAAACCGGTCAGTACGTTCAAACCGATGATGTTATTGTGGATATCGGCGTTGCAGTTGGTATTGTTGCGGATGGCGAAGCCCATATCCGCGAGGTCATTAAGACGGCTCCAGGTGAAAAGAATCGTGTTATTGGCACACTCCCAATCGATTTTGCCGCTGCCGTTGGAACAGGTGACATTGATCGAAAGCATACGGTTGTTGCAGAAAACGTTGTTGATAACAGCAACTTTGCCTTTGTACCAGTTGATATTTACCGCGTAGTTTGAACCGTTGACAAAAGTACAGTTTCTTATAGTCAGAGTACCTTCTCCGCGAGAAGCGGTTGCCGTGTAAATGCTGTAACGGTTGGCACTGGGGAACTTGTCGGCAGTTTTGTTGTAGGCGGGACCTTCGAGCCACATGCCGGTATCAAATCCGTCCGGTTTGCCTTTGGTCGCGTGATAACTTGAAGCAAAACCATCATCGAAAATTATACCATCAATGACCATGTGAAAGCCTTTGGGGGCGGTCATCGGCGACTTATCCAATTCGATATGCAGCAAGCCCAGAGCACCGGATTTTTTGTCATTGTTTTCATTTTGAGGCTGAAACATGGTTTTGAATTTAAGCGGGTCGCGCCGGGTGAAATCCGATGAATAGCCGCCGAAAAGAGAAACCGGTTTTTCAATTTTGAACCAGCCGCATTTCATTCTGCCGGGATAATTGCCCTCGGCGATATGAATGACATCATTATCCCGGGCAACTGCAAGAGCTTTCCAAAGATTTTTGTACGGGGCTTCTTTGGTCCCGGCATTTTTGTTTTTTCCGGTTGACAGTGATACGAAAATATCTTTCGCCATCAATGAACCAAGTGTTGCAGATGCCAACAATGCTGTCAAAAAAAACTTTTTCATCGTTTCCCCCATGTTTGATTTTTCGGCTGAAGCAATTATCTTATAATATTTTTGCAAGCTTCAACCATTAATATAACGGAGGATTTTTTCAATGTCAAGCCGGATTATGCGGAAATAGTGAAAAAATTTGAATTTTATAGTATTTTGCACGCTAAACGTATCCCGTGCAAAGTGAATTTGTCATCAGTCAATACTGCTTCCGGTAAAGCCGGGGCAAAGAATCCGGCATCACCCCCGGTCAGGATGAGGGTCAGATCCGGATATTTTTTTTGCACCACCTCTATCCAGCGGCGGATAATACCGATGGCACCGTTGTCAACACCAAAGGTTATCGCATCTCTGGTGTTTTGTCCTATTTCCTTCGGGATAAACGTGCTTACCGGGATTTCCGGCAGTTGGGCTGTTCCCTGTGCCAGGATCGAACGCATCAGTTTCCGTCCGGGGGCGATAGCACCACCGGCAAAGCGGCACTCTTTGTCAATGACTTCGCAAGTTATCGCTGTTCCGCAATCAATTACCATTGCCGGGAGAGGGAAAAATTCCGCCGCCGCCACAGCATTGGCCACCCGGTCTGCTCCCAGTGTGCGGCAGTCTACCGGAGAAAAATCCACCTTGCTGTGTTGATTTTCCGCACTTATAAAGTCAATATTCAATTCATGCAGACGTTCACGGACGGCAGGACAGACACAAGCCGCCACCGTCGGAATACCATCGGCGGGCAATGCCAACTCCGCTGTTGGCACCCGGTCGATGCCGGTGAACTTTTCTCCATCCCACCACGCAATGCGGGTGAAGGTATTGCCAATGTCCAGAATCCGGAGCATCTGTTACCCGCCTGGTTCTAACCGGACATCTTTTCGATGATCTTGGTCAACGGCAGAAAGAGGGCGATAACGATCGTACCGACCATACCGGCCAGAGCCACGATCATCAATGGTTCGATCAATGAAGTCAATGCGCCGACGGCGTTATCCACTTCTTCCTCATAAGTATTGGCGATTTTATCCAACATTTCCGGGAGTTTACCGGTTTCTTCACCGACTTCCACCATACTTATGACCATTTCCGGGAAAACTTTGGTTTTACCCAGAGGAACGGCGATACCGTCACCTTCTTTTACCGCATCGTAAACCTGCTGCACCGCACCGGAAACCACATCGTTGCCGCTGGTTTCTTTCACGATCGCCAGCGCACTCAACACCGGCACACCGGAACTCATCAGCGTACCGAGAGTCCGGCTGAAGCGGGATACTGCGGTTTTAGCGATGATCGGTCCGAAAAGCGGCATATTATATTTGCACCAGTCGATACCATATTTTCCGGCGGGGATCTTGCCGGTGATCTTGTAAACGACAATAATGACAAAGATACCGATCAGCCAGTAGTACCAGGTTTCCACCATTGAGTCGGAAACTGCGATCAGGAATTCCGTGATTCCGGGCAGCGGTTCATCCGGACCGAGCAGGTCGGAGAAGATTTTACGGAAGTTCGGCACGATAAAGATCATCAAACCGACAATAGCGAGAATGGAGATGCTCAAAATCACCGTCGGGTAGATCATCGCTGATTTAACTTTTCCGGAAATGCGCGCTGCTTTTTCCATAAATCCGGCCAGACGGTCAAGAATGACTTCCATCGCACCGGATGCTTCACCGGCCCTGACCATATTCAAATATAGTTTGTCAAACGACTTCGGACTCTGTGCCAATGCTTCGGCAAAGGTGGAACCGCCTTCCACAATATCGGAAGTTTTACCGAGAACCGCTTTGACCGAAGGGTTTTTTGCCTGTTTTTCCAGAGTCCGCAAAGATCGGATCAGCGGCAGACCGGCCGCCAGCAGAATTGCCAGCTGCCGGGTTACGACCGTCAGTTCTTTGCGCTTGATGACGACCGGACCCAGATTCATGTTGAATCCGCCGCCACTGCCTCCGGCGGCAGTCTTTTTGACTTTCTGGGCCTTGACCGCCACCCGGATAGAGGTGACATACAGATTTTTTGCCCGTAACTCAATTACTGCGGCATCTTCGCTGGCAGAATCTATTTTGCCCTTGCGCTCCTTGCCGTTACCATCCATTGCGGTATATGTGAATAAAGGCATATTTTTATCTCCCTGTTATTGGTGAATATCATGTATAACGGACAACTTCGTCCACCGTGGTTTCCCCGTTGAAAATCGCCATCAGACCATCTTCACGCAAGGTCCGCATACCGAATTCAGCAGCTTTACTGCCCAGTACGTTGGCCGGTGCGCTGTCTGCGATCATATCCCGCAGAGTGTCATTGATGATCATCAATTCAGTCAGAGCTTTCCGGCCCTTGTAACCGGTGTTGCTGCATAATTCACAACCGCGTCCGTAACAGAATTGTTTTCCCTCCACCTGTGCACGTTCCAGATTGAGCCGGTCAAGGTCTTCGTCGGTCGGCGTGTAAAAGGTTTTGCACTGGGGGCAGACCCGGCGGATAAGCCGCTGTCCCAAAACTCCGGCCAGCGAAGATGCGATCAAAAACGGTTCCACTCCCATATCCATCAGACGTGTGATGGTACTGGCGGCATCGTTGGTGTGCAGGGTACTGAATACAAAGTGTCCGGTAAGTGATGCTTCAATAGCGATCTGGGCCGTTTCAAAGTCACGGATCTCACCGACGAGGATCCGGTCAGGGTCCTGACGGAGAAATGCCCGCAGAGCTTTCTGGAATGTCATGCCTACGGCATCATTGATCGGACACTGGACCAGACCTTCGATATCGTACTCCACCGGGTCTTCTGCGGTAAGGATCTTGTCTTCAACCTTGTTGATTTCACTCAAAGCAGAATAGAGGGTGGTGGTTTTACCTGAACCGGTCGGTCCTGTCACCAACAGAATACCGTTGGGCAAGTGGATGATTTCCCGCAGTTTTTCCAGTACATCTTCGCCGATCCCCAGCGAATCCAGCTGCAGATTCACCACTGTCCGGTCCAGCACACGAAGCACCACAGATTCGCCGTGACTGGTCGGCAGACAGGAAACACGCAAGTCCACCGGGCGTCCGTTGTATTTCAACTGGATACGTCCGTCCTGCGGGCGGCGGCGTTCGGAAATATTCAAACCGGAAATGATTTTGATACGGCTGATGACCGGAGTTGCCAGACTGCGCGGCGGTTCCGGCATTTCATAAAGTGCGCCGTCCACGCGGTAGCGGATGCGGAAGTTCTTTTCAAATGGTTCAAAGTGGATGTCAGAAGCCTTATCTTTGATCGCCTGATGGATGATCACATCCACGAATTTCACGATCGGCATTTCATTGGCTTTGTCTTCATCGGGGATATCCTCTTCAGCGACCTCAAACTCACCGAGTTCCGCGACGATGTCATCGACGGTATCTTCTTTTTCCGGATAGTAACGGTCGAGTTCGCTCTCAAACTGGTCGGGATCGCATATTACCGGGAAAATGTTTCTGCCGATGATAAAACGCAGGGATTCCTGGGGCTGGAAGTCCAGCGGCCGCCGCATTGCCATATGCAGACTGTCACCGTCATCATCCACCGGGATCACTCCGTAAGTACGGGCGGTATCCACATCAATGATTTTGATAAGTTCTCTTTCCAGATCTTTGGCTTTGGGATTCCAGACATAACTGCCCAGATTGTCTGCCATTGCCTGAAGCATCTCCTGCCTGGTGAAGAAACCGAAATTTTCAATGACTTCAAAGGCGGTTTTTCCTGAAGATTCACACTCTTCTTCAATTTCTTTGATGTGGGAAGCCAGGGATTCGTTTCCGGCGGCACGATAATCCCGGAGCAAATCTATCAGTGCCGAACTTTCTATATCCAACATATTGTATCTGCCTCTCTCAAAGAATAGTTAGTTTTCATCGCGCATGGTGACAAAGATCACCTCTTCCAGAGTGGAAATACCCGCTTCCGCTTTCCGGATGGCGTCATCACGCAAACTTCTCATACCATTGCGGCGGGCGAATGATCTCAATGTACCGCTGGTCTCATTGGCAAAGATCAGCCGGGCGATATCTTCAGTAATCAGGAAGATCTCATAAATACCCACGCGGCCCTTGTAACCGGTATACCCGCAGTGGCGGCAGCCTTTACCTTTGATAAATTTGTGATTGGCGATATATTCATCGGTAAGGCCGAGAATACGTCTTTCCGCCGCGCTCGGGGTGTACGGTTCGGCACACTCTTTGCAGACCCGGCGCAAGAGCCGCTGGGCCATCGCCGCCCGCAAAGCTGTTGCCACCAGAAACGGTTTCACTCCCATATCCACCAGACGGGCGACCGCACCGGGAGCATCATTGGTGTGCAGCGTACTGAATACCAAGTGACCGGTCAAGGCGGCGTTGATGGAGATTTCAGCAGTTTCCAGGTCTCGGATCTCACCGACCATGATGATGTTCGGTGCCTGACGCAGCATGCTTCGCAGTGCTGCGGCAAAAGTCATATCCACATGCCGGTCCACCTGCACCTGGTTGATACCCGGCAGCTGATACTCGATCGGGTCTTCAACGGTGATAAGTTTTCTGGCGGTGGTGTTGATCGTGTTCAAGAACGCATACAAAGAGGTGGTTTTACCGGAACCGGTCGGGCCGGTGACCAGAAAGATTCCATCCGGATAGTTAATGATCTTGGTGACCAGTTCCAGGTCATCCGCATAGAAGCCCAGACGCGGGATATCCAGCTGGATACTGCTTTTGTCCAGGATACGCATAACGATACTTTCACCGAAGATCGTCGGGATGGAAGAAACACGCAGGTCGATATCTTTTTCACCGACGGACAGCTGGATACGTCCGTCCTGCGGGATACGTTTTTCGGTAATATCCAGATGCGCCATGATTTTCATCCGGCTGGTGAAGTTGGACTGCAGATATTTGGGCGGTCCATCAACTTCCCGGAGGGCTCCGTCGATCCGGTAACGGACACGATAACGTTTTTCCATCGGTTCAAGGTGAATATCCGATGCCCGCATTTTATAGGCATCGATAATGATTTTGGAAACCAGACGGATGATCGGAGCATCATCATCTTCATCGCCGGGCCGGACTTCATTTTCCTCAATGATCATCTCGGCAGCATCGATATCCACCTCTTTTTCGGAACTTCCGGATGCTTCAACCTCTTCCGGGTAATATTTTTCCAGAGCTTTGAGGATTTGTCCGGACGGAGCGATGACCGCATCCACATCACTGCCCAGCAGGTAACGCAGAGTGTCGAGTTTCTCCACATCAGTGGGGTCATCCATTGCCACCGTAAGCCAGGAACCGTCATTGGAAACCGGTATAACCTGATAGTAACGGGCATAATCATTACGCAGCGCGGAAATGACCTCTTCTGGAATGTCGTAATCATCCAGAGAGATAACTTCCATGCCATATTGCTGGGCAAGCATGCTCAATAATTCATCATAATCGACAATTTTCTGATTGAGCAATTCTGCTACCACATCGTTGCTGCCGGAATCCATTGCGGCATTGCGGGCAGCTTCAATCTGTTCCGGATTGACCATGTTGTATTCCCGGAGCAGCTTGAGTGCGAATTCCTGATCCTTTATCAATCTGCAGTTTCCTTTCGAGCAAAAACAGTACAAAAATATCTATAATAAAGAAAACTTAACCCCAATAATGGCTTTTGTCAAGCATCAATTTCAATATCATTGATAATTTTTTCAAGTATTCCTGCATAATCGGGTATTTTGGCCTCTTCCTGCAACGCCAGATTGACCGAGGCGGCGGTCGCCGGATTGGACGGGGCAAAGACCGTACAGCTGTCCGGAACCTGAATACTGGAGAGCTTCATGGAACCGATTTTTTCGGCAATGGCGATCGCTTCAAGTTTATCAGCACCCACCAGCGGCCGGAGAACGAGCATATCGATGGCACGGTTGATCGTATCCATATTGTCAACGGTCTGGCTGGCGACCTGACCGAGAGCTTCACCGGTGACCAGAGCTTTGCAATCTTCACGGCGGGCAACCGCTTCGGCGATTCGGAACATTGCCCGGCGGTAAAGGATCGTCCGCATGCGGGGTGAACAGCAGTCGCGCACCGTTTTCTGAAATTCCGCCAGATTGACGATGAACAACCGGCCGCGACGCTGGAACTTATTGAGCAGTGCCGCGATGGAACGGACTTTGTCCACCGTTTCCGGCGGCGTATACGGCGAACTGTGAAAGGTGATGAAATCGGTCGGCGAACCGCGTTTCATGATCTGCCATGCCGCGACCGGAGAGTCGATGCCGCCTGACAACAGGGTCAACACCCGGGGGTTGCTGCCGACCGGCAAACCGCCGGAAGCCCGGTAAATATCGAAATAGAGCGCGGAAAATTCATCGCGTATTTCGCAGCCGAGAGTGATATCGGCATTTTTCAGATCGATATCGAATTTATTTTCACCGACTTTTTCAGCGATCGCCGTTACCAGATCGATTTCGATTTGCTGAGAGGTCAGCGGAAAACGCTTGTTGCTGCGCCGCGCCCGCACCCGGAAAGTCGGATGGTCGACCGGATGAGCCGCGAAAACTTCCGGTGCCAGATCGACAGCGGTTTGGCGGATGATATCCATATCTACCGGCAGGAGGATTGCCGGGGAGAATGATTCCAGTCCGAATACGCCGGGAAGGATGCTGATGATCCGTTCCAGGATTTCGGCTTGGAATGCCGGTTCTTCTTCCGGTTCTATCCATACCCGTCCGCGAATCCGGCGGACCCGGCATCCTGGGGCGGCATCCCGCAGCATGTGGCGGATGTTGTCGACCAGACATTTTTCAAACATATTCCGGTTGTTGCCTTTGGTGGCGATTTCATGATATCGGCATATAATGCAGTTGTACATAACGGTTCTCCGGGGTATTTTCATATTTTCTATATAATATAACGTGTGAAGTTCCAATAGACAAATCGGCAGCATGAATTAACGGAAAATTTTGAAGAAAAATCACATTTTTGAAAAAAAAGCATATTTTTCTTGATATAGAGCTTGCAAAAATGGATAATCCGGGGTATATTAGGTAACATGATGCAGAAAACATCATCCCTTTCGGGCGTATAGCTCAGTTGGTTAGAGCGCCACGTTGACATCGTGGAGGTCGTAGATTCGAGTTCTACTACGCCCACCA
>JAGBZM010000007.1 GCA_017628235.1 Lentisphaeria bacterium
GAGACATTGCCGGCACTCACATTCAGCAGCGATCGATTGCAGACTAGAGATCCGGCTGCTGCCGCCGAAATCGTGGTCGGATACCACTTCCACATCCGGTTTGGCGCAGGCTCTTCCCCGGTCGATTTCCAGTGCCGAAAGAATGGCGCACCGGCGCGGACCGTATTCGAACCAGATGAAGTCATCCGGAGTGGAAATTCCCGAAGCATAGCGGATATCGGCACAATTTTCGCCGGAACCGATAAGTAAACGGATAATTTTTTTCATTTTGATATTGACTTTTTGCCGATTGTGGTTCATATTATTATTATGGTAAGTAATATATCCCCGTCAGCGGGGTTTTTCAAGTAAGGAATAGTGGAATTATGGAAATGATAAATGCAGTGTTGATGATTTTGGGAGCTTATCTTCTGGGCAGTATTCCCTGGGGATTTCTGATCGGCAAATATAATGGTGTGGATGTCCGGCAGGTCGGGTCAAAAAATATCGGAGCGACCAATGTCACCCGGTGTGTCGGCAAAAAAGCCGGCAAACTGTGTTTTGCACTGGATTTTCTGAAAGGTGCGCTGCCGGTGGTGGCGGCCCAATACTTTTTTAAAGGCGGCAGATGTTTTGAATATGTGGTCATTGCGACACTGTTTGCCACCGTATTGGGACATATGTTTCCGGTTTTTCTGAAATTTCGCGGCGGCAAGGGGGTCAGTACTGCTGCCGGTGCGATCATGGCTCTTACTCCCATCCCGCTGCTTATTGCGCTGGTGGTTTGGGTGGTGGTGTTTCTGGTGTCCCGTTATGTTTCGCTGGCGAGTATTGCGGCGGCGGCAGTGCTGCCGATCGTGGCATGGGTATTTTATCTGATCGGTTTCGGTTCTGATCTGGCGCGTTCGCAGGGGGTATTGATCTTTCTGACGATCATTGCGCTGTTGGCGATTTTGCGTCACCATGCCAATATTCTCCGGCTGCTCAACGGTACGGAAAACCGTTTTGGGAAAAAAGAAAAGTGATTTTTGCAAAAAAAAGTGAATTATTTTGCGGGAATGAGTTGAAATTTTTCCATAGCAAAGCTATATTCAAAGAGTGTATAATTACAGGTGTTGTTATTTATCAATAAAAACAATAAATATAATGGAGTGAAATGTGATGAAATTCAGTAAAACTTTTCTGGTCACACTTTTTGTGTCGGTCATTATGATCGGCGGCAGTTTTTCTGCGAAGGCAGCGGATGATGCCTGGATCATGCGTCCGATGGAGAAGCTTGGTCGCGGTATCACCAATGTGGCTTTCTGTTTTCTGGAAATTCCGATGAAGTGGTCGGAAGTCAGCAGCGAAAAAGGCGGTTTGGCCGGTTTGACTTACGGCACGCTCAAAGGTGTCTGTTACACCGTTGCGCGGGTCGGGGTCGGAGTGGTCGATATTATTACTTTCCCGTTCCCGCTGCCTGATTGTCCTGATGATCTGGAGGATGTCGGCTGGGGTTACGGTCCGATCATGACTCCTGCCTGGGTGGTTCCGGTCGGAGGTGACTGGAATAACTTTGTTTACAGTGATGAGGCGATTGTCAATCCGGCTCCCTGATTGCCGGAGTGTTGTTTGCCGGAGCGTGTGAAGCGTTCCGGCTTTTTTGTAATATAGTAAGGAGTTTGAATATAAAATGAGTTTTTCCTGTGGATTTGTCGGCTTGCCCAATGTGGGTAAGTCAACTCTTTTCAATGCATTGAGTCACGGAGGTGCGGAAGCGGCGAACTTCCCTTTCTGTACCATTGAACCCAATACCGGAATCGTACAGGTGCCGGATAAGCGTTTGGCGGTGTTGGCTGAATTGGAGAAATCCGGCCGGATCGTGCCGTCGACCCTGAAATTTATCGATATCGCTGGACTGGTGCGCGGAGCCAGTCAGGGGCAGGGGCTGGGCAATCAGTTTCTCGGTCACGTCCGCAATGTGGATGCGATTGCTCATGTGGTGCGTTTGTTTGAAGATTCTGATGTGGTGCATGTTTCCGGAAAGGTTGAGCCGGTGAGCGACTTGGAAACCATTACCACCGAATTGATGCTTGCCGATTTGGAAATGTTGGAAAAACGACGTGACAAGGCGTACAAAAATGCGCGATCCAATGATCCGGATGCCAAGGCTGAATACGATTTGATCGTGGCGATGATCGCAGATCTTTCCGAAGGACGTACTCCGCGTTATGACCGCAATGATCCGAAGCAGAAGGCTTTGGCCGAAAATTTCGGTCTGCTGACGGTCAAACCGGCCTTTGTCTGTGCCAATGTCGGAGAAGCTCAGGCAGCGGATTATACCAACTGTGAAGCCGGTAAGCGTCTGGCGGAATACGCGGCGCAGCATGGCTTGGAAGTTGTGCCGGTGTGTGCCAAATTTGAAGATGAATTAAGTGCGCTTTCTCCGGAGGAAGCTGAAATTTTTATGGCTGATCTGGGCATCAGCGGTTCCGGTCTTGACCGGGTGGTGGAAACCGGATACCGGCTGCTGGATTATATCACCTTTTTCACTGCCGGACCAATGGAATCGCGGGCATGGACCGTGACACGCGGAGCTTTGGCTCCGGAAGCTGCCGGAAAGATCCACACCGATTTGCAGCGGGGATTTATCCGGATGGAAACAGTTTCTTATGATGATCTGGTCGCTTGCGGTTCCTGGGCCAAGGCTCAGTTGGCCGGAAAACTCCGGATCGAAGGCAAAGAGTATGAAATGCAGGATGGTGATGTGATCCACGTGCGGTTTTCAGTTTGAAAATTTGCAAAAATGCATTAATGGTGTTATATTAGTAGTTCATGGGTCGTAAGTGATTAATTATAAGGATTGCATCAGAAATGGCAAGAAATAAGAAGCAGCCGGAGTTTACCGGAAAGGCTCTGGAGTATTATAATGCACTGATGAAAGTTCGCAATGAACTTTCTGAACAGATCAGGATTTGTGCTGATGAGTCATTGGATTGCACTAACAGTGAAAAGCGTGGTGCGACCACTCATATGGCAGACAGTGATTCATCCAGAAATGAGATGGGATTGCAGATGATGACCGAAAATGGCAATGTCATATCTCTGATCGATGATGCGATCGAGCGTTTGGCCAATGATGAATACGGTATTTGCATGGATTGCGGAGAACCGATTTCCGAAGCCAGACTGAAAGCGCGTCCATATGCCATTTTCTGTATAAAATGCAAAAGCCGTCACGAAGAGATGATGAAAAACCGATGAGTTGGCGTGACCGGATCGAAAAAAACAGTTCCCGGGAAAAGAGTGTATTTATCCGGGCCGGAGTTGTTGCGCTGCTGATATTGGCAGCAGACCAGCTTACCAAGTGGTATTTTATCCGGAATTTTGCTCTGGGAGAATCTGTGGAGCTGATTCCCGGAATATTGAATTTTACATCTGTCCGTAATCTTGGGGCGGCGTGGAGCATATTCAGCGGACATGTCTGGATGCTTTTGATTTTCGGGATATTGGCAGGTGCGGGAATAATTGTGTTTTTCCGCAAACTGACCGAGGGGTGTGCCGAGCGTTATTATGCGCTTTTATTGATCCTCGCCGGGATATTGGGCAACTCTTTTGACCGGTTTTTTCATGGTGCAGTAGTGGATTTCATCCACGTTCATTATCTCAATATCTGGCACTATCCGGTATTCAATGTCGCTGATATGGCGATTTGTACCGGGGTGGGGATCTATCTGCTCTCCGGATTTCTCCGTCCGGAACTGCCAAAGGATAAATAATCATGTATGCACAGACAGTGGCCCGGGTCCGGGAGTTGGAAAAACTGGCTCTTGCCGGCGGGATGCCGGAATATGAATTGATGCGGCGTGCCGGGGTCACAGCGGCGGCGTGGATTGATGCGCTGTTTCCGGATGCCGGACGCTTTATTGTGCTTGCCGGTGGTGGAAATAATGGTGGTGATGCTCTGGTCGTTGCGGCGCATTTGACTTCTGCTCCGGTTGAGGTTTTTGCAGTAAAGCCGCTTGCTGAATATTCCGGATGTGCAGTAGAGGCCGCAGCCGGATTACCGGGAAGTATTCCTCTGACCGTAAAAGAATCTCTTGAACGCGGTGATTTGCGTCCGGGGGACGTGATCATTGACGGATTGCTGGGTATCGGTTTTGCCGGAGGAAAATTGCGGGATAATATCCGCCGCAGCATAGAGGTTGTAAATCGATCCCGATTGCCGGTGGTTGCTTTGGATTTGCCGAGCGGCATTGATGGCGACAGCGGTCTGCCGGCGGAAAGCGGGGCAGTGGAGGCTGATATAACTCTGACATTTGGCGCGGTAAAAGCCGGATTGCTGACTCCGGCAGGAAGCAGATATCGCGGGCAGTTGCGGCTGCTGGATATCGGTCTGTTGCCGGACGGTGATGGAGAAGCGATGGTTTTTACCAATATCGATGCGGTGGAAACCATGCCGCAAAGTGCTTTGGATTGTCACAAGAACTCCCGGGGGCGAGTCATGATCTGGGGCGGTTCTCCGGAATATCCCGGCGCGGCCGCGTTGGCCGCGTATGCGGCACTGAAAAGCGGAGCCGGGATCGTCCGGTGTGCATCGCAGGCTGATTTGAGCTGCAGATTGAAAGATTCTGTTATTTTTCATCAGCTTTTTACCGGAGAAATTCCGGAAAAATTTATGGCTGATTCCGATGTGCTGGTTTGCGGTTGCGGTTGGGGAAGTTGTGCCGTTCCTGAGAGTTTACGGCGGGCTTTGGTATTTCCGGGAGTGGTGATTCTGGATGCCGATGCATTGAATTGTGCGGCACGCCATCCGCAAGAGTGGATAGAACGTGATAATTTGATAATAACTCCTCATCCCGGTGAAGCAGAGAGGTTGCGGGTCGCAGCAGGTTTGCCGCCGGAAAAAGAACGTGGTCGGCTGGCGGCGCGATTGGCCGCGCATTATGGGGCGGTAACAGTTCTTAAAGGACGGGATACGGTTGTCGCTTCACCATCCGGTAAAGTGATCACAGTTGCCGCCGGCAGTGAATTGCTGGCAACCGCCGGCAGCGGAGATGTGTTGTCCGGAGTTATCGGAGCATTGGCGGCACAGCGGGGGATGAGGCCATTTGATGCAGCTGTATCCGGAGTTTATATTCATGGGATCGCCGGAGAAAATTTCCGGCGGATATTGAGTGCCGATGATTTGCCGGAGCTGATTTCGCAAACAATCCGCAAAATCCGTTATAACCGTTTCATTTAAGTTCGCACTCCCAGATCACCGGACGGGAACACCAGGGCAGGATTTGCTGGTAAACTTTGCCGTTAGCCGTCATAACCCGGATTTCTCTGCCGCTGTCCGCTGCCGAAACGTTTACAGTCACACCTGCTGCAGAATTTTTCCATTGCAAACCATCCGGAGATAAAGTGGTCAAATCGGCCGGTGACGGGATTTGTGAAAGCCGGAATCCGGACTGTTTCAAGATACGTCGGAATACTTTTCCCGGTACACGTTTTCCCGGCGGCGGGTCAGTAACTGTAATGTTGTCAAATTGTCCGGCCAGAGCAGGCAGTCCGCTGATATTTCCGGCATTTGCTTTGGAAAAGTGTATGCGTAAATTATCAGCACCTTTTGACCGCAATATTCTACCGGCTAAAGAACCGGATTCCCGGTCCGGCACATCAACGATTTCCGTACAGCCACCGGGAGAGGCAAGGGCGATCAGCGCCGGTTTGTCACTGCCGTTGCTGATTACCAGCAGAGAGTGGTGCTGCGGCAGCGGAAAGAGATACCAGAAAAAGAATATGGATATCATACCGAGGAAACACAATTTGCGTTTTACGGCATCGTGAAGACCAAGTGAACCGAAAAGAAACAGATAGAAAAGTATTATGCTCCACAACGGCGGAGCAGGAATGTATTGCATGGGAAACCATTGAGCTGTTATCAGGGTAAGATTGTCGAGCAGATAAAAAGTTCCCTCCAGAATCATCGCACCCAGTTCATCACATAATGCGGAAAATGGACCGGTGAACATTTTGAATATCATTGCTCCGAAGAGCAGGGGTGTCAGCAAAGTAAGAAACAAATTGGCCGGAATACTGCCGGGAGTAAAGATGTTCTGACGGAAAAACGATATGCCGCATCCGGCGAAAAATGCGGTAGTACTTACTGCGGGTATCATGGCCAGATTACGCTGGCGGCGGTAAAGTTTTCTCCGGCGTCTGGTCAATGGCGCATTGGGCGGCATCAGCGACAGAATATGCTTCTGCCGGGCGAAAAATTTCCGAAAGCACTTCATCATCAAAATCAGGGCGGCAGTTATGCCGAATGAATATTGTGCCGATAACGAGCCGGTGCTTTCCGGGTCAAGCAGGGCAAAAATGCACCAGGTCAGCATCATGCTATCCCATCCGGATGATGGCAGCAGCATGCTTCGCATCAGGCACCAGATTATGACCATCGTTCCTGCTCTGACCGCCGGTAAGGATGCTCCGGAACAAAGAACATAGAAAAGAGCGAGCAGGGCTGTCAGACGGTAACGCCAGCAGAATGGAACGGGTTTCAGCAGAATGAGGAATATACCTGCCAGTAACGTTACATGCAAACCGGAAACGGAAAAGAGATGAATGGTACCGGAAGCAACAAAATTTCTCATTTGAACAGGTGGAATGCGCCCGGCTCCGAAAAACAGACAGGCCGCCATATCGGCATAAATCGGATTTTTGATCCGGCTCAACAGATTTTTCAGGAGAAAATCACGGCAGATAAAGAAGAACCGCATCGGTGAACCGACCGGAATATCCGGATGAAGTTCTTTTACGATTACCAGCGGACGGGGGCCGTAAAGCGGTGGATATGCTCCGGCAATCTGATTGTCCCGGCAGATCAGACCGGATTCTTTGGACGGGTAAAACATTCCGGAAAACCGGTGACGGTCTCCGTAAAATGCTCTTTCTCCATCCGGATAGATCACGGCCGCTTCAAAAACCGTTTCTCCGGTATCGATTTCGCTGTTTACTATCCGCAGACCGGAAACACTGTTCAATGCTGTTGTCCGGCGGTCAAGGCAGGTAATGGTCCCGGTGATCGCCGTTTTATGGTGCGGTAATGTTTGCCGATGGTACCGGTCGATATGATAATGGGTAATTCCGGAAATTATCCCGGAGATAAAGAGTACGAGCGACAATATCAGCTGACGCCGGTTGAGAGTATACAGCATTACCAACGGCAGCAGAAGGAAGTACCAGGGCAGAATCTTATAACCGGCAGCTGCACCCAAGCCGGTACTGACGGCGGCAAGAGTTGTCAGATGCCAGTTACACTTCAACTGAGTCAGTGTTTGCAGAACTTGAAGATGAAATTTCATTTTTCCACCGTTTTTTTACCGCACATGCAGCCAGCAGGCACAAACAGGGCAGAGCCGGTAATTGATAACGGGGCGCGGTTATTGCTCCGGGCAGAAAGAGATAATATTCGGCAAAAGCGAGAAAAATCAGCAATTCCATATAATTTTTTATCGGGTGGCACAAGTCATTAAACAATTGCCATACGGTTGCGAGGTAGAGGATGACCGCAGGAATCAGTAACGGGAGCAGCAGGGTGATTATGGTGATGAAGCTGCTTCCGAAATAGTGGCGGCAGGCGGCAATTATGCCGTCCCGCTTGAGGACTCCCATCGTTCCCCGGTCAGAACTGGTAATGCCGAAGTTTTCCAGTAAAGCCGGAGCATCCGGCAGCAGGATGTGATAATCAAAATGTTGTTTGAAATAACGCAGCGGATGGGCAAGCACCATGCGCCGGAATTCCTGTTTGCGCCATGATTCGCGGCTGCGTTCATCCGGGAAATCACCTTCGGCAAATGTCCGGGCTTCCTGTTCCAGCAACCGTTTTTTTTCGCTTTCAAAATCACTGCCGTTTATCTCTGCCATCAGCATTGCTCCATTCTGGTGGCGCATCGCGCCGGTATTGGTATCAATATCAAATGTCGCTCCGGCAAGATAATTGCGGAGCATCCAGGGAAAGAGCAGGGCTGAAAATATGACAATCGTCACTCCGGTATGCAGCAGACGTTTTTTCCATGAGAGACGGAGATCGGCCATGATCAGTACCGCCAGTACGAACACCATCAGCTGGTTGATCGGCCGGATCAACGTGGCCAGCGCCGCGATCACACTGCAAACAACAAGCTCCCGGAGCTTCATCCGTCGCAGATAACGGATGAAAAACCATAATTGTCCGGCGGCAAAAAGCATGAAAAATGTGTCACTTAAGAGTAATGGAGCATTGGCTGTCGCGGTCGGATTGGCCGCCATAAGCAATGCGGCGATATTGCCGCAGGTTTTTCCGGCATATTCTCCGGCGGCCCATGCTGTCAAAGCGCAGGCAGCAGTCGAGATCAGCACCTGTATGATGGCAATGGTCGTATTATTTCCTCCGCAAGAGTATACCGCTGCAGCCAGCAACGGATATCCCGGCGGACGGCGCGTACCGGAATAAGAACCTGATTCAGCCAGTGTCCTGGCCGGAAGCAGATATCCGTACGAATCCGGACGCAGCAGACGTTCTTCATTTGACACGGCAAAAACTGCCGGTATCAGCCGGAGAAAAAATGCCAGCAGCAAAATCAGCGGCAGAGTATATTTGTGTTCCCAAAAAGTATTCATATTGATAAAATATGCCATAAAAGTGTAAATTACAAGAAAAGTTATCAAATTTTTACTTGCAATCTGGAAAAAATGCAGTATATTGTTCAAACAACACAATTGGAGTGCCGGCTTGGCTCAGTTGGTAGCGCAGTTGATTTGTAATCATCAGGTCGCCGGTTCGAGTCCGGCAGCCGGCTCCAATCTTTGTTTTGATGCGGAATTTTGAGGATTTCAAAATCCCGCTTTTTTATTTTTCCCGGGAATCGAGTTTTTTCATAAAAGCATTCAATCCCCGGTCAATGTCCTGCCAGGTCAAAAGAAAATCTCCGGAGTACCAGGGATCGGAAACTTCGCCCGGAGTGTCCGTGAAATCCAGCAGACGGAACATTTTGTTGTCCGGATCTCCACCGCATATACGCTGCATGTTGCGCAGATTGCTGTTATCCATGCAGATCAGATAATCATAGTAATGGTAATCTGCTGTATTCATCTGCCGGGCATATTTCCCGGCACAGGATATGCCGTGACTTGCCAACATCTGCCTGGCCGGGTGGTAAACCGGATTACCCAGTTCCTCCCGGCTGACAGCGGCAGAAGCGATTTCAAAACATTCTGCAAGTCCGGCATCATCAACCATTTTTTTCATCATGAATTCTGCCATCGGACTGCGGCAGATATTGCCGTGACAGACAAACAGTATTCTGATCACTTAAAACACCTGGTGGATAAGGTTATCGGCAAAGTTGACGATTTCCAGTTTGCCGTTTGCCCGCAGAGCATCATAAATGTCCGGCAAATCAGTGTAACGGAGTATGCCGCGCGGCATTACCGCATGCGGCCATAACGTCACATCCGCAGTGGCCATTGATTCAAATGATTCCGGAGCATCATAGAGTTTGACGGAGGTTATGTCATCACAGATCACGGCCGCAAAGAGGGCTGCGATCGCCCCCTGACCGCGTCCGGCGATACGTATGGTACGGATATCGCGGCTTTTGACATAAGCGACAACACCGAGAATATCCCGCAATCTCTCATGAAGCAGTGACTGACCGAACATGATGGAACAACTGTTGTAATGGTAGTCACTTCCGTAAGCGTGGAAAAAGTTGTCGCCATAAAAATCGCAGTTCAACGGCAATGCTTCTCCCACTCCCCGGATATCGACTCCTGCAACCATCCGGGAGGCGGTAATATTGCACAACTCCTTGTCGCTGGCCAGATGAGGAATGTAGAGCGTGATCTCATCGACCGTTGGGAAGTGATAGAATCCATTTTGCATATCGGCACTTTTCAGCAACACCGGAGTGATGATCCCCGGATCTGTTTCCAGACCGAAACGTGAAAAGTAGAAACGCGATGAGTTGTCTGCATTGGCACTGCACGGGCGCAGATTGCGGCAGTAAGGAACCGGGACGGAAACCGGGTATTTCATGACGTCGGCAAAAAGAGTTTTCAATTCGGGCAGAGATAATTTTTTTCTGGAAGCTGCTAGAGCATCAACTTTTTCTGCAATAAGATCCCGAACCAGCTTTTTCCCGGGGATGTCGGCAGTTTGTCCGGTAGCAGTGCAAATCAAATCTGCTGCATTGACCGCAGATAAATCCGCTTCAACGGTTACGGCCGGCAGTTGGGCATGTTTGCTGAAAAATCCGTACATGGCAAAACGGTTTTCGATAGAATAACCGTGATTGACCGGGCCGATGAAATATTGCAGATTTTCTTCTGCACCGAGCAGTTTATAAACTTTACGGCATTTTTCGTAAGTTTCTTTTAATCCGCGTGGATCGAAAAAGTCATTTTTCTGCCCCAGAATCAGTACCGGACGCGGAGCGTAAGCCAGGATCAGATCTCCCATTTCGCAACCGTCGGCCAGCAATCCGGGCGGCATCTGTTCAACGTCAGCAGGCAATTCATTTTCAAAATTGCGCTGCCAGCTGGTGACATAACAACTCGGAGCAGCCATCGTAAATCGCGGATCAAGAGCCTGAACAAAGGTCGTCATCGTTCCGCCGCCGGAATTTCCGGTGACCGCTACTTTGCTTGTATCCACTTCCGGCCGTGAAAGCAGATAATCCAACCCGCAGAGGGCGTCGTGCGCCCGCCATGAGCCGAAAAATTCATCACAGAGCCACATCTGCTTGCCAAGCATATTGTGTTCTCTTGTACAGTTTCCGTGAACGGTTTGATTATTTTGTATTTTGGTGAATTGATATCTTTCACCTTGAGCGATCGGATCGATGATCAGGGTGACAAAACCGTTGGCCGCCAAAGTTCTTGCTCCGATCTGGTACGCATCACCATTTTTTCCGTTGGCCGAGTGACCGCAGAGAAAAAGACATGCCGGGGCCGGAGCAGTAAGATTTTTGGGGATCATCAGATGAGCAGTGACAGGAAATCCCGGACGGCTCTCATAGATCAGTTTTTCGATCCGGCACTCCGGAGTATCGACAGTACCGGTGATTTCCACTTGCGGGATACCGGAACGTTCCGGCATGGCAAATGACCGGGCGATTTTCGCGCGGACATCAGCAACGTAAGCAAGCGCATCTTCTCTGGTCTGCAGTGAATCAAGTTTGGCGTCGCGTTCCCGGTTAAGCTGCCGGATGCGGGAAACATTGTACTCCTGCAATAATGCTCCATAAATACCATTGTGTTGATCGTACATGATGAATGGTTCCTTGTATGAAAATGGTTATAAAAGTAGTTGTCCGATGGAAAGTATCAATCCGGTACACAGAGGAATGGAGAAGTTGTCATCCAGATGCAGTTGCTTTTCAAACAGTTCCGCAACCGCAGCCAGTATGACAGCCGGTATCCCGGAAATAAAAAAGTATCCGGCACTTCCGGATATGAAGCCGACTGCAGTCAGTGCGGCAAAACCGGCAATCACAAATGCCGCAACGCCTTCCCACGATTTACCGTTCGGGGCCGGATGTTTCCCGAATTTCCGGCCGATAAGAGCTGCCGCTGTGTCTCCGATAAGCATTACGGCCAGAGCCGCAGCCGCGATTGCCGGGGGAAAGAGCAGATTGACCATGACTCCTGCTGCCAGTACAAACGAACCGCCGGAAACGATCCACATGCCCGGCCGTACTTCTTTACGGAGCATTTTCCGGAAAAGTATGCCGTACAGCCGTCCGAGATATTTTCCGCCGTTGGCGTAGTCATGTTCCCAAACCAGAGTCAATATCAGCAGTGCGGCAAAAATAATGCAGCATATCCACCGGCCGCCGGCAAGATATGCCGGCAAGAGCAATGTTGCTGCGACCATCCATAACGAAGACAGATGTATCGCTTTGCGTTTGAGTTCTTCGCGATAAGATATTTTTATGTCCATAGGTCAATTGCTTTCCTTTGTCCAGATACCATCGTGGATACTGCTTTTATCGAAACGGGTGCGCGGAGTTATTTCAGTTGCCGGATATCCCAGCATACATGCTCCGGCCGGAATGATATGTTCAGGTATGGAAAACATTTCCCGGAGGGCATTGATTCTTTCTTCACGCGGATGGATGCCCAGCCAGCATCCTCCCAAGCCGAGTCCCGGGGCGGCAAGGAGAATATTCTCCAGCGCAGCTGAACAATCCTGCAGCAGGTAAGACAGACTGTTCATATACGCTTTATTCAAATCTCCGCAAACAATGATCGCGCCTCCGCAGGAGGCAAGAGCAGGACCATTGGGCAGAAGTTCGGCCATTTTCTGCAATTGTCCGGAGTTCCGGACAACGATGAATTCCCAGGGGTCGCAGTGACGGGCAGAGGGAGCAGCCATGGCAGCTTCAAGTAATTCACAAAAGTGTTCTTCAGTCAAGGGTTGACCGTCAAATGCGCGGACACTGCGTCTGCGCCAGATGTAATCAAGTTCTTTTTTCATATAATTCAGCTCTGTTTTTGATCAGTTGACATTTGAATCGATTTTTCCCTGCAGACGTCTGGGGAGGTAATTGCGCTGTACCGATACGACAACTCCCCGCAGCAGTCCTTCGACCTCATTGGCCCGCATCGGGTTGCAGGTGCCGCCTTCAAGCAGTTCAAAAACGCCGGGATTATCAGTGGAAGCGTAGCGGCGGATGGTGACCATCATGCTGCCGGGAATTATACAGGCGACCATATCGCCATGA
>JAGBZM010000008.1 GCA_017628235.1 Lentisphaeria bacterium
GGACTTTACGCATGGTCACCGGGAACATCATCTGATGGAAGAGCGTCCGGTATTCCTGAAATTTGGCGTTGCCTTCACTGATTCCGATTTCACCATTCATGGCGGCTTTGACTGTTTCCATGTAGGGGGTGTCGTAATTTTTCTTGAGTGAAAGTTTTTCAATTTTCTGCGGTTCGGCGGGGATTTTGGCGATATTATCGTTGATTCTGGCCGCTTTTACCGGGTCATCGACGACATCTTCAACGACCGCCCGGGACAGATCCTGCCGGATGTTATGTGCCGTTTTGAAGTGGTTCGGATTCTGGAAAATCACCATCACCATCAGCGCAAAAAGCAGTGTCATGATTCCGGAAAAAGCTCCCCGCAATTCGCCGAGAATTCCGGCCATTTTCTGTTCGTGCGGAGTTCTGGCACTGCTGGTTTGTCCGCCGCCGTACCAGATGCCGCGGTTGAGAACCGTTCCGAAAATCGTGACAAATATGGCAAAAGCATTGAAATCCTTGAGGTTGGAGATGTCAAACGGACTCAGGAAACTCTCTCCGGGAACCCGGTTGGCAAGCGTCGGAACGATCTCGTCGTACCAGGAAAAGTGGTAGAATACATAGATGGTGAATATAACAAAGATCGGATAGCAGAGCAATCCCTGCAAGCAGTCAGTAACCAGCAGAGCCAGCATACCGCCGCAGCTGATTATGATAAGTGCCAGAAGCAATGTCACCGCCATCACCAGCATAAAGGTATCGATCGTCAAGCCCAGGAAGTGAATTTTGGCGGGCCAGTCAAACAAATAGATGAATACCCGTGCTGAAATCGCCGGTCCGATGGTGTTGGTCAGCATTTCCGCACTGGTGCGCAAAATCATTGCGAAGATACGCAGCGGCCGGTTGTAGCGTCTTTCCAGAAATTCTCCCAGTGACAGCGATCTGGTCTGGCGGTAACGGTAAATACAGAATCCGGTCAGCGAAAGTATCATGCCCAGCGGCAGGAGAAACACATTCCAGAATTCCAGAGACAGACCGGACTGGTATTTCATTTCGACCAGAGATATGAGGGCCATCATTCCAAGGGCCGATTCCATACCGGCGACGGACAAAACATAGCGTCCGCCCACCCGGCCGGCGGCAAGAAAATCAACAGCGTCCCGGATATATTTCCGTGAATGAAATGCCATATACATGACAAATCCGAAACAAACAATAACAAATAACCAAGCGAAAAAACCCATAACTGCAGTCCCCTCTGTTTTGTCTTAAAAGATAATTTTGGTTTAATATAACCGTATGGTAAGAAAAATTCAAGTTTTTCCGGAGACAGTTAACGGATATTCCATAAACTTTTTAAAAGAGGTGTTTTTCTCCGATATTTCAGCAGCAAAAATATTTTTGGCTCATCCGTTTAATTCAGCCACGCTGGTTCTTTCAATCAGGATAAACGGAGTGAGAATTTCCTGAGGAACAGTTCCGGGGATGAACCAGTTTCCGGCGTTGATGAGCTGGTGCAGTGCAAGCACTGCGCAATCCCGCAAACGGGTGTCGATGGTGGTCAATGCCGGACGGATCAACTGACTTCCGGGGAAGTTGGAGTAGCCCATCAATGAAATATCCTGCGGCAGGTCGATTTTCATCTCCCGCAGGATTTCCGCCACCCGCATGGCGACCCGGTCGCTGTGGCACATTATCGCAGTCGGAGATTCCGGAAGTTCAGCCCATAATTGCAGTTGTTTTCGGATAAGTTCAGTATCATTGGGCAGATAAGCGATCAACTCTTCAGCCGGATTCAGATTGAGGATATCTGCCCATTTTTTCAATTCTGACAGCAGAAAGCCCCGGGGTTGCTCATTGACTTCGCCCGGCATTCTTATAAACAATGAAGCCACATTGCGGTGTCCGCGGGAGGCGATATATTCATAAGACTGAAAAAATGCGGTTTTTTCATCGGTACGCAGTACCAGAAAACCGCTCTCCTGAGCATCGGAAGGCAATCCATGCGGTACTCCGGTCGGCA
>JAGBZM010000009.1 GCA_017628235.1 Lentisphaeria bacterium
AAATAATTCAAACCGTTCTCGAGCTTATCTAATATAGCACAAAGTTTGAATTCTACACTATACTGACGCGGTTTCTTTCGTGTTTTCTCCATAAAAAAATACACCTCAAAAGTTATGTCCAACTTTTGGGGTGCACTTCAAAACCTTGTAAAGGTGAGCAGCAGCCCCGTTTATTTGCGGTGAAAAGGGGAAATTATTTTCCCCAGCTTTCGTTACCGAATACCCCGTAGGACAGCCAAGTCGGTTTCAGACCGGCTTCATAAGCCAGACGGCAGGCCGCTTCGATACGGTCGAGGTGATCGGGAATATAGTTGAAGTAATCCGGATAACTGTACTGTTCGTGGGTCATCAAGCAGACCACATCTCTGGGCGCAGCTGCCAGCGCGGCGAACTTCTTTTCCAGAGTCGGGATATCATCAAAGTTGCAGCAGACCATGCCGGGCATCAGCAGCAGATCATAGTAACGGTCATACATGACAGCTTTATCACAAACATAATATGCCACATCTTTTTCATAATGGTAAGCAATATCAGTTACCTGCACCGAGTGTTCTTCGGTCAGACTGGTTTTGCAGCCGAGGAAGCCGCCGGAAAGAAATTTGACTCCGCGATCTTTGAGAACGGAGAAGTTTTCCGGATTGGTCATTGCCCAGTGGATCACCTGCGGAGCTATGAAACACTCTTTACCGTCAAAGCGGCAAACCTCATCGCAGATCAGATCAAAATCGGCTGCCAGCTTCTCTTTGGAAGCATTCTGGTAGGGACGGTCGGGAAATTCACTGTAAGCATGGAACGAAAAGCGCAACCAGTCGGCATTGGCTTGGAATTCTGTTTTGTAGGTGTCCGGCATGTCGCTCAAATTGAAGTCTTTGTGATGATCGTCATTGTAAAAAAGATTCAGAATGAATTTGGTGCCGTAAAGAGAGTTGATCTTTTTCAGTCTGCCCAGAAACATCTCATCAAAAACTGATGCCGGACGGTTTTTGGCAACACTGCGCAGCGCAAATATGCAATCGTCAAAGAAGAAGTTGTATCTGGGGAAAGATTTTTTATCCCAGAGAACGGTGATAGTCAGAGTTTTCACTCCGAAATAATCATCGGATACAACGGTGATGCGGTTGATTTTTTCCGTCAGTCTGACTTTGGCGGAAAAGTTGCGGTCATGGCGCAAGGCGGCGATATCATTGACCTTTACCGCTGATTGCGGATCAGCGATACCCTCAACGGTGATTTCCAGATAATCATCGGTTTCACAGCCGCTGCGGTGATCAAGTACGGCTCCGTCACGCAAATTGGTAATTTCCAGCATGATAATTTCTCCTTCGCAGTTAAAAGTTTTGCTGTTTATTGGAAATTTTTGCCATCTGTGTTATATTATATCATCGCTTGATGCAAATGTAAATATGCAAAAAAAGATATTTATTGGCTAAAAGAGACATTGCGTGGCGGGAATGGGATATTTTAATGATTTTCAATTATTGAATGTGGTCAGGGCCAAAATGTACGGTTCATCTGCCATGTCGGAATTTATCACCAGCTGCAATTATATCGGCGTAATGACCGGCAGTGTGATCATCGACGGGGTGGAAGTGACCGAACCTTTTGTCTATCTGACACCGCCCGGTATGCGCGCTTACGACGGCTGGTTGTCGCCGCCGGGGAAAATGCGGGATAATTTTTACATTGAGGCCGTCGGCAGCCGGTGCGACCGTTTTATGGCGGCTTGGGGAGCTGAATGCCGGTGGCAGCGGATTCCGATCCGCAATCCGGAACAGTTCGTAGTCAAACTTGAGGAGATCCGCCGTCTTTTTTCGGCCGGCAATCCCCGCAACAACTTCCGGATCGTACTGTGCTTTGAAGAATTTGCGGCCATGCTGGCTGAGGAATCCGTAAATCAGGAATTCTCCTGCCGTAATTTTGACAAACTGCTGCAGAATATCAGTCGTGATCCGGGACGGGATTGGGACTTTTCTGCGGAAGCAGCATCCTGCGGATTGACTTTGCGGCATTGGACAAGGCTGTTTACGGCCAGTGTGGGAATGCCGCCGTACCAATTCGTTATCCGCTGCCGGGTGCGTCTGGCACGGGAACTGCTGGCCAACAGTTCGCTGAATATAAAAGAGGTCGGGGCGGCTTGCGGGTTTGATTCTCCGGCGGAATTTTCCCGCTTTTTCCGCAAGCACACCTCGTTTGCTCCCGGCAGATACCGTAAATCACGATTGATATGAATTACGGTATCGCTGTTACATTTTCCTGCAACCGCATTTCGGACATACACCGTTGGCACTCAAGGCAATCCCGCAGCATGGACAGCGGTCGGTCGTGCCGGATGGAGTATAATCCTGTACGGCTGAATTATCTCCGCTGACAAAGGTCAGGCGGGCGATTTTCAACTTATCTTTCAAAAGATCATAAACGATTTTTATCATACCTTCGACGGTCATTGTTTCTTTGGTTACGACCAGGCGGCATTGCGGATGAGCTGTCGCCAGAGCTGTCTTGAATGCGGGACCGGTCATGGTGTTCGTGGCAGTGCCGTTGCGGATACCCTGCTGATCGTAAACTGCCAGAATCGCCGGCAGCAGCGGATCATCTTCGCGCAGGATCAGCGCATGATCGAAATTCTGCAGTACTTCCCAGGCGGTTTTTTTGATCTCATTACACGGGAAAACCATATTGACTCCGCAGTTTATGGAATCTTCCACTTCGATAGTGAGTATTCCGGTGTGGCCGTGCAGATACTGTGCTTCTCCCCGGAAGTTGTAGAAGCGGTGGGCGTACTGCAGATGCAGTGTGGTGAAACTCCTCATTTTTTCTCCTCCGTCTGATTTGTTTATCTCTGCCGCAAACAGCTGCGTGCATAAACCAATATAGACGGTTCTCCGGACAAATCAATCCCTGTTCCATGCAAAATCTCCTGGAGGGCAACCGTAATGTTTTTTGAAAACATTGGCAAAGTAATGGGCATCGGAATAACCGCACATCGCCGCGATCTCTTTGATCAGATACCGCTTCTCCCGCAGAAATTTGGCAGCCATTTTCAATCTGCAGAGCTGCAGATACTCTTTGGGGCCGTATCCGGTGGCGGCGGTGAATACCTTTTGCAGATAGTTTGGCGAATAACCGGCGATTCCAGCCAGAAACGAAATGGTCAGATCCTGACGGTAGTAGTGCTGTTCCAGATAACGGACGGCCCGGATGATCCTGTCTTCTTCGCGGAGGTCAGTTACCGGGGATGATTTAAGCAGCATCAGAGCCAGACTCAGCAGCAATTCTCCGGTGTCATCGGCGGTAAAACGGTTCAGCAGCCCGGCCACTTCGCACATGTACGGCGAATGCATGAATGTCATGGCTGAATCTCCGTGCCGGTAACGGAAGTAGCCGGGATGAAAGATGACTGTCATTGTCCGGAGACTTTCCTCTGTTGTCAGCTGCCGGTGGAGGATTTCCGGATGGATGACTTCCAGAAGGGAAAAACTTTTGTCATCCGGAGCAAGGTGCAGACGCAATTCATAATCTTCGTGCCGGTGGATCTCCGGAGTTTCCGCCAGAGTTACATCCTTATGGATCAATACCGTCGGGATATCCAGCCGGATGGTAAGCATCCGGATATCATCGTTCAATTTTTCAACAAGTGCCGTATTGTTCATCATCAAACTCATCATTCATGTCATTCGTAATACTATACCATTTACCGGCGGATAATGCAATGCAGTTTCCGGCTTTTTGTTGTAAAAAACTCACTGAATCCGGCGGCAAGAGAGGAAAAAACGGTCTCAATCTTAAAAAATTACACCATTTGCAGTTGATAAATACACAATATCGCAGTTGCAAATCACTTCCCGGGCGGTTATATTATCTGCTGACCGCAGGCAAATAGAAACAAAAGAGGAATTTTATTATGAATTATCCCAGAAAAAGCCGGGTGCTGGAAACTATGCGCGCCGGGAAAAAAGCCCTTTGTTATAAATCAAACCTCACTTGTCCCCGGGTGGCGGAGATCGTCGGTTTGTCCGGATTTGATGCTTTGTGGATCTGCCAGGAGCATGTTGCTACCGATCAGAGTACAATGGAAAGTATGATCCTTGCTGCCAAAGCTCATGATATGGATGTGATCGTACGGGTCGCCAAAGGCTGTTACAGTGATTATATCCGGCCGCTGGAAACAGATGCTTCCGGGATCATGGTACCGCACCTTATGAGTCTGGATGAGGCTGAATATATTGCCCGGACGGTTCGCTATGCTCCGGTCGGATTGCGGCCGCTGGATGGTGGAAATGCTGACGGTCTTTACTGTATGCTCGGCGGGAAAGATTATTTGAAGTTCTGCAATGAGAACCGGCTGGTCATCGTTCAGATCGAGGACCCCGAACCGTTGTCGGAACTGGATAAGATCTGTCAGGTGCCGGGGATCGATATGATCTTTTTCGGGCCCGGAGATTTCAGTCAGGCGATCGGTGATCCGTTCAATTTTGATAATCCGGAGATCGCGCGGGTCCGGCAGCTGGTGGTGAAAACCGCCCACAAATACGGAAAATTTGCCGGAACGGTTTCAGTTCCTTCGCTTAAAAGCTGCTATGAAGAGGGTTTTGACTTCGTTAATTGCGGTGCTGATGTGGTGGCGATCGGAAATAATTGCCGCGAGATCCGCAAAATGTACGAGGAGAGTATCACCACTTTGCAGTGATCACTTCCGTCCGGTTGCCCGGCCTTGCGGCCGGGTTTTTTTATGCATGGGAACTTCACAATTATTATTTTTTCCCGGCCGCTGCTTGACAAATCCGGCAAGGTGGTATATTTTTACTGCAAAGAAACAGATCCGAAAAGATAATTAATTTATTTCCCGGAGGGAAGTTGTATGCTTAATCATCAGATGAAATTGTATGAAATGCCGGAAGTTACCGATATCAACCGGCTGCCGGCCAACGGGATCGTTATCCCGGAGAACAGGCGTTTTTCTCTGGACGGTCAATGGGATTTCAAACTTTTTGCTTCGCCGGAAAATCTGCCGGGAACAGATGAGATCCGGTGGGATAAGATCAATGTCCCGGCCAACTGGACTCTGGAGAATACCGGAGATTTGCCGATTTACACCAATATCCAGATGCCGTTTGCCAACGAACCGCCTTTTCCCCCGGAAAAAAATCCAACCGGTATTTACCGGAAGGAATTTGTTCTGCCGGAGAATTTCTCCGGACGGCGTATCGTACTGCACATCGGCGGGGTGGAAAGTTATTTTGAACTTTTCGTAAACGGGAAATTCGCCGGAATGGGGAAAGATACCCGGTTGCCGTCAGAGTTTGAAGTGACCGGATTTCTTGCCCCCGGAACCAATGAGATCATCTGCAAGGTTTTGCGTTTTTCCGATTCCAGTTATATAGAAGATCAGGATCAGTGGTGGATGGCAGGGATCTACCGGAGTGTTTATCTTTATGATACCGGCAAGGTTTATTTTGAAGATTTTTTTGTCAATGGCAGTTGGGATTGTGATACCGGCAAGGGAATATTGGAGTGTTTCTGTCATATCGGCTTTGAATTGAATGAATTTCTGCCTGCCGGACCGGGAGGTGACTATACGGTGAAAATTACCCTTTCAGCCGCTGACGGCAGCCGGATCATGAGCCGGACGGAGAAGATATCCGGCCGTTTCCGGGTGAATAACTATCAGGCGCAGATACGGGTGGATGCTCTGGAAGTGGCTGCGTGGTCGGGAGAAACGCCGGTGCTTTATGAGTGCCGGGCCGAATTATTCGATGCTGATGGTCAATTGCTGGACACCCAGAGCAAAAGGTGCGGTTTCCGGCAGGTGAAAATTTGCGGCAGTTCTTTGCTGATCAACGGCAAACGGGTGATGATAAAAGGGGTCAACCGGCATGAACACGATTGCCGGACCGGAAAAACTCTGTCGCTGGAGAGCATGATGGCGGATATCCGGCTGCTCAAACAATTCAACTTCAATGCGGTCCGCACCTGTCACTATCCGGATGATGAAAGGTGGTATGATCTCTGCGATGAATATGGTATTTATCTGATTGATGAAGCGAATATTGAAAGTCATGCCAATTATCCATCCCTCTGCCGGAACCACCGCTGGAAAAATGCCTTTGTTTCCCGGGTGCAGCGAATGATAAAGCGTGACCGTTCCCATGTTTCGGTGATTGGCTGGTCGCTGGGAAATGAGTCCGGACACGGTGAAAATCATCTGGCATCGGCGGAGGCGGCACGTGCTTTGGACAAGAGCAGATTCATCTTTCATGAGGGGGAATCCAAACAGGGGTGGACGCAGAATAATTACGATTTTGCTGTCCACTTTCCGGAATACAGTGAAGTTTTCTGCGGGATGTATGTTTCGCCGGAGAGTTTGCAGGAGTATGATCTTGATCCGGCGGCGACCCGTCCGGCGATTTTGAGTGAATATGCTCATCAGATGGGAAATTCCGGCAGCCTGTCCGATTACTGGGAGGTGTTTTACGCCGGAAAGAAGCTGCAGGGAGGATTCATCTGGGACTGGGTGGATCAGGGGTTGGAAAAGTACGATGCCGCCGGGAAACTTTTTTACGCATATGGCGGGGATTTCGGAGAGAGCATCCACGATGCTGACTTCTGCTGCAACGGTCTGTTGGCTCCGGACCGGAGTGTGCATCCGGGGATGTATGAATTCCGGCATCTGGTTCAGGATGTGAAAGTCAGTCATTGCGGCGGCTTTGAGTTTGAAATATTCAACCGCCGGGATTTTACTGCACCGGAACATCTTGCCGGCAGCTATACAGTAGAGAAAAATGGCCGGGCGTGTGCATCCGGGCAGTTGACCGGTTTGGATACGCTCCTGCCGCAAACCGGAATGCGGTTCGTGCTGCCGTTGAAAGATATTGTCAGAAATCCCGGAGAAGAGGTCTTTATCAATTTCGCTTTCACGGCAGCTTATGATTTGCCGGCGATCCCGGCCGGAACACTGCTGGCCCATGATCAGATCGATTTGACTGCATTGATCCCGGCTGACGGTTCGCCGGAACCGGCAGTGGAAAAGGTGAATCCCGGATCATTCAGCGGCCGGGACGGTTCTGCCGGTTTACGCATCGGTGACAGCGTACTGATGCTTGATCCGTCGGATTGCCGGATAAAATTATTCTACAAAGATGAGCTGATTTCCGGAGATTTTGCCGCTTGCAGCATTTTCCGGGCTCCGGTGGAAAATGACGGTGTGCCTTTCCGGGTGGCAGCGCAGTCGGAACGTCCGCTGGGCCAGTGGCTGGCGGCCGGATTCGACCGCTTGACTGATGCGCTGGCGGGATTTGAAATTACGGAGAATACCTTGTCGCTCACCCGGAAGATATCCTGCACCCGGGGGGAAATGACCTTTATTCAGAAATTCACTGCCGGAAACGATGGTGCATTTACTGTCAGTCAGCACTATATGATTCCGGATGATTTCCCGACCATGCCCCGGATCGGAGTGATCTGCCGGTTGGAAAATATGGATGATATCGAATACTTCGGCCGGGGGCCCTGGGAAAATTACTCCGACCGTAAATCTTCCAGTCAGGTCGGACGTTTCCGTTTTGATGCCGGGGAGAGCCGGAATATCAACTATTGTGTGCCGCAGGAGTACGGCAATCATACCGATACCAGAGAGGTGATTTGCCGCAGCAGCGGCATCAGACTGCAATTTTCCGGGATGCCGCATTTCGGCTTCGGGGCAGGGAAATATACTCCGGGCGATCTGTTTGCGGCAATGCATCCGTGTGAATTGCCGGAGCGACGGGAAACTTATCTGACATTGGATCTCAAACAGCGCGGTATGGGCAGCAGTGCCTGCGGGCCGCTGCTGCCGGGGAAGTATGCATTGACAGATAAAGATTACCGGTTTGAATTCAGATTCCGTCTGAAAGAGGAGTAAAAGCGGTATTCCGGAAAGAAAAATTTTTGTCCGGAAGAGCTAAACTCTCTTGTAAAATAATCTTTTTGGTGTATATTAATAGAATATCAAACACCATAACCAGATGCCGGATATGGTTTCCGGCACAAGTCAGAGGTAAAAAGAATGAAAATTTATAACTTCTCCGCCGGTCCGGCGATGCTTCCGGAAGCCGTAATGCGTAAAGCACAAGCTGAATTTATCGACTTTCAGGGTAGCGGCAGCGGTATTCTTGAGCTTTCCCATCGCGGAAAATTCTTCCAGCCGGTGATCGACCGTGCCGAAGCAAACGTCCGTGAATTGCTGAATGTTTCCGATGATTATGCGGTGCTTTTCGTCCAGGGCGGTGCGAGCATGCAGTTCGCGATGCTGGCGATGAATCTGCTCAATGGCGGAACTGCCGATTATGTTGATACCGGTGTGTGGAGCAACAAGGCGGCCAAAGAAGCAAAAATGTTCGGTAATGTCAATATTGTCGCCTCTTCCCGCGATGACAAATATGATCACATCCCCGCCGCAGCGGATTGGAAAATGACTCCGGGAGCAGCTTATATGCACATTACCAGCAATAACACTATTGCCGGTACTCAGTACATCAATCTGCCGACAGCTCCGGCCGGTGTGCCGCTGATCGCGGATATGTCCAGTGACATAATGTCCCGCATGTTTGATATCAACAACTTCGGTATGGTTTATGCCGGTGCGCAGAAAAACATCGGTCCGGCCGGTGTGGCTCTGGTCATCATCCGCAAAGATCTGGCTGAGCGTACCGATGAGAGCAAAGTTCCCACCATGCTCCGTTATTCCACTTACATCAACGACGGCAGCATGTTCAATACTCCGCCGACCTTTGCCATCTACATCCTCGCGCTGATCACCGATTGGCTCAAGGAAAACGGCGGTATCGCCGCGATGGAGAAACACAACGATGCCAAGGCGAAAATGCTTTATGATTTCCTCGATGAGAGCAGTTTCTATGCCAGTCCGGTGGCCAAAGCCGACCGTTCCAGAATGAATGTGGTCTTCCGCACTCCGAGCGATGAACTGGATGCCAAATTCGTTTCCGAAGCGACTGCCAACGGTCTTACCCAGCTCAAAGGTCACCGTCTGGTCGGCGGCTGCCGCGCCAGCATCTACAATGCCATGCCGGTCGAGGGCGTGCAGGCTCTGATCGACTTCATGAAAAAATTTGAGTGTGCCAACCGCTGAACCGGCGGCGCATTATTCAGAAAAAAAATGATCTGCCGGGGTGTGATATCCCGGCAGATAAAAACGTATCAAAACAGTTTTCTTGCCGGGAAAACTGTTTTGCTGTTAAATAAAAGATAATGTCCGGCATTGGGTGAAACTTACATGCGGGAGTTGTGAATTACAGTACCCGATTGCGAAAACGTCCGGGGATTTGCCGGGAGATTGCCCGCCATGTGTTACCGGCTCAGTCGCGGCACAGTGCCGTGAAGCCGGACGGTAAAATTTTTCACAACAAATAAGACAATAAGAAATAAAACATTTTACAGTCGGAGAATGCAGTATGTTTGAGATTGAAATAGACCGCAGTTTTTCAGCTGCACACCAGCTCAAAGGTTACGATGGGGATTGCCGCAATCTGCATGGTCATAACTATGAGGTTACGGTCACAGTGGAATCAGAAACCCTTAATGAGATCGGTATTGCGCTGGATTTCAAGAAGTTGAAAGCTGCGCTGGACGAAGTGATCTCTCCCTACGATCATCATAATCTGTCGGAGCTTCCGGAATTTCAGGAACTCAATCCCACCAGCGAAGTTCTGGCTCGTACCATTTTCCGGAAAATGAGTGAATTGCTCAATGACGGCAATGTGCGGGTTGCCCGGGTACGTATCGGGGAATCTGCTTCATCAAGATTGACTTACAGCGAATAAACGATCATGCTGCCGGTAGTTGAGACCTTTGCCAGTATCCAGGGAGAGTCCACCCACGCCGGACGGAAGTGTTTTTTTATCCGTCTGGCCGGGTGTAACTTGCGCTGCAATTATTGTGACACGGTTTATGCGTGGGACGGCGGGACAGCGCGCAGTGTGGATTTTCTGGTCCGTGAAGTGAAAAATTCCGGATTGGATCTGGTGGAAGTTACCGGCGGCGAACCGCTTATCCATGCTGAAACGCCGGAACTGCTTCAGGCTCTGCTCGATGCCGGTAAAGAGGTGCTTCTGGAAACCAATGGTTCCGTGAGCATAGCTGGGATTCCGGCGGCGGTACGCAAGATACTTGATTGTAAAACTCCCGGTTCCGGGATGAGTGACTGCAATGATTTCAATAATTATCAGTTGCTTCAAGCCCATGATGAGGTGAAGTTTGTCATTTCCGGGCGGGATGATTTTGACTGGGCGGCCGGGATCATTGAAAAGTACCGGCTCTGGCAAAAGACGGAAAATTTGATCTTTTCTCCGGTTTGGGGCCGGGTGACATTTGAAGAATTGGCGCAGTGGGTGGTCGATTGTCCATTACCGGTGCGTATGCAGCTGCAGATGCATAAACTTATCTGGGGCGACCGGAAAGGAGTTTGAGGAGTATGAAAAAGGCAATAGTTCTTTTAAGCGGCGGGCTGGATTCAGCGACCTGTCTGGCAGCGGCGATGGCTGAAGGATTTGAGTGTTTCACGATGAGTTTTGATTACGGTCAGCGTCACCGCAATGAGTTAACGGCTTCGGAACGGCTGGCCCGGGCGATGGGAGCAAAAGAACACCGGGTATTTCAGATCGATCTGCGGCAGTGGGGTGGTTCGGCTTTGACCGATGATACGCTGGCGGTGCCGAAAGAGGGAGTGGGAAATTGCGTTCCGGTAACTTATGTGCCGGCGCGGAATCTGGTATTTCTGTCTCTGGCGGCCTCCTGGGGTGAAGTTATCGGCGCACATGATATTTTTATCGGGGTGAACAGTGTGGATTACTCCAATTACCCTGATTGCCGCGCGCCGTTTATCCGTTCATTTACCGAAACGGTCAATCTCGGAACTTGCGCGGCCGATGATAATTGGCAGTGGCAGATCCATACGCCGCTGCAGAACCTTTCCAAAGCGCAGATCATCAAACTCGGTACATCTCTGGGCGTGGATTATTCTCTGACGACCAGCTGTTATGATCCGGACAGTGAAGGGCGCAGCTGCGGCAGCTGTGACAGTTGCCGTCTGCGGCATCAGGGATTTCTGGATGCCGGTATTCCTGATCCGACGGTCTATCACTCCTGACCGTAAAACGCAAAAAACAGGCTGCAGTACATTGAAGTGCACCCCAAAAGTTGGACATAACTTTTGAGGTGTATTTTTTTATGGAGAAAACACGAAAGAAACCGCGTCAGTATAGTGTAGAATTCAAACTTTGTGCTATATTAGATAAGCTCGAGAACGGTTTGAATTATTT